>NZ_QUED01000024.1:0-59586 GCF_003477865.1 Blautia sp. AF34-10 | reverse complement strand
GTTTATGATGTTAGATGGTTTTTTTTATTTTCATTTAACATCATAAACTTTTTTGGGCTTTTAAGTAAAGAAATGTGAAAAACTGAATCCAGGCTTTAAATGAGCCTAGGCTAACAGGCAAAATGAAGGAAGGAGAAAAGTCCAATGCAGAAGAGAATTAATAGCAGTGATTAATTTTGCAAATCGAAAGAGAGGGAGTTATTTATGCAAGAAAGATTGAAAAATGCGTTAACAGCAATCGGCTTCTGTATGTTAGCTTTGGTGATGACTAGTGTATTTGCTACAACAGTAAAAGCAGAAACAAATGCAGAATTAAAAAACAGAGTGTATGAAGAGGTTTTAAACAATCACATCACGAATGAAAGTGACGTAATTAAGGTTGCAATTGAACAATATCAGGAAAAACAGATGAAGACCCGCGCCATTGATGCAAAGCCGGATGATTATTTGTCAATCACACAGGTAGTGGATGAAAATGGCAGCGAGCAGGATATTATTTCAACGGGTTTGTTGATTGTAGACGAGCATCAGCAAAGAGTAGCAATCACTGATATTGTAAGCAATACGGGGCAGCTTAGCCAGTACAGCATTTATGCAACCATGAAAGTATCCGTGACAAATGACCGTCAGGCATTAAAGGTACGAATTAATTGGTTTGAAACAACACTGAACTACGGAACCTCTATGAAAGCAAGTAGTTTAATGCAGACATCCAAATATTCACCAGAGGTGGGATTCCAGTATGATGATATTACAAAAACAATTTCAAATCCTGCTGGAGGAACCCCATATCACTATACTCCAAATAATACGCAGATGATTACATATTCGACTTTAGAGTGTGGACGGTCCTGTCGTTCGTATATTAAAGCTGGAACCTCAAGTTTGAATATTGCTTATTGTGTTATATCTTCAGCCCCGGGAGGCCGCTGGGAGAGAGCTTAAGCAAAACTCGATTATCAGAACAAGCGAACTAATTGAAAATAGACGCTCCCCTTGCGTTATAGATACTGGGGGAGCGTTTTTTAATAGCGGTAGAGAATTTCTATAAGGGATGTTGTTGCTTTTTCTTTGATTTAAATCGAATGCATAAGAAAAATGTAAGAAAATTTTCACCAAACGTCATAGATTTTCAGAAGAATATATGGTAGTATAGGGCTAACAAAAAAAGTATGTGAAAAAAATAACAAAACGGAAAGGAGATGCAGGTGTATGAATAAAAAATTAGCAGGTATTTTTGCAATATGCGCTCTGTTGCTGACTGGATGTCAGGGAGCGAAAGAGAGCAGCAAGGAAATTACGCCGCCGGATACCGGATGGGGAAAAACAGTGGATGAAGTGCTTGCCGACTGGAATTTAGATCGGGATCAGGTGGAAATTTTCTCTGAGACCGAAAGTGCAGCCGCGATCGCAGTAGATACAGAAGCCACTGTTTTCGGCGAGAAAACTTCCAGAGTCATGTTTCAGTTTATCAACCTCGATCAGACCGGAGCGACGGGAAAACCGGTATTGTGCGAAGTAGACATCACCTACCCGGATGATGCCGATATGGATACCGTGAAAAAAGAAATGGAAAAATCCTACGGAAGTTCCAAAGACTCCATTACCCGCTACGAACTGTACCAGTCGCTGGGCGACGATCAGCTCCCGGAATACACTTACAAAAAAGCAGATCAGCTTGCCGTCTGGTCCGGCGAGAGCCTGAAAGATGCGATTCCTTCCGATAAGAGCACCGAATACGAAACCGCCTGGGAAGCATACCAGCCTGGCCTTACCACCGACAACTGGGAGAACTACACCGAACAGGCAAGCATGGCAACCGCCGTATGCGCATCCGGCGCAGAAGCATTTCCAATGTTTGAAAAAAACGGTGTCAGCCTCGAAGCTTATCCGGGACTGGTATATGAGCAGGTGAAAAAGTAATATGAAATGTAACTATTCAGAGCCATGCGAAATGGAAGAAAATCGTGAATCATGCTTGCATGAATGAACGGTTTTCTGGAATTTCATATGGCGAGAAGCAACATCGAGATGCAGCGCAAGCGGAATCGAGATGGGGTTCTGAATAGTTACTATGAAATAAGAAAGTCATAAACTCCCGGCAGTGCCGGGAGTTTTTCCGTGCATAGGGAGAAGGAAAAGAGTGTGTCCCGGAAAAATTCATGATATACTGAAAAGAGAAAATTCAACTTTTGGAAGGTTCCCGGAATGTCTGTTTTGGAAGAGAGGTGATTTCCTTGAAACGTATGAAAAAGAGAAAAATCACTGTGTTAGCTGGAGTGATCCTTTGCGTGATTGCAGGATGTCTGGTAAAAAGAATGACGGCGGTGTATACACAGAAAGAAAATCCCATTGGTCCTGAGCGGGGTACGACAGATGTTTTCCTGACGGCAGCAGATTTCATCTCAGAAAAATCGGATCAGGAACTGCTGCAGGAAATCGAAACCTTTGATACGGACAAAGCCGAGATGATTTATCTTTATATCCCGGAAGACACCGGAGCCGGAATGTCCTTTGCGATCACGCGCGAGGATCATCCGGAGGAGATGGACGAAATTCTCTCGACCATTTACGGAGAAAAAATTTCCTGCCAGAAGCCAAAACAGGTATTCAACATGACAGAGAGGATTTTGTATGATTATAACTGGTATGTTCTGATCTACGATCATGAGATGAATCAGATGGCGCTTGTATTTCTGTATTCCGATGATGTGATTGTATACAATGGTCATGTACTTCAGACAACAGAAACGTATGATGAAAGCATTCGCCCGTGTATTTTAAAACTGAAAGAGGAGAATCAGGAAAAACTGAAAAGCGGAGAGGCAACACAAAGAAGGGTTGCGATTCCATAGAAAAATAGAGAAAAGCGTGCCTGGAGAACAGACACGCTTTTTAACGTCATGCAGAATGAAAAAGTCTGATGAATATTTGGAAGTACGATTTTAATTTGCACAATTCCGCTCACACAGGAACGCCAGCCCTTTCAGCAGAAGGTTCGGGTCATAGATATGAGGATGTAAAACGAGCGGTTCGACGAAGCGTGCCGCGCCGCCGGTGAGGATGAGGGTGGCGGGGGAGCCGAGTTCGGCTTCGATGCGCTGGACCATTCCGTCGAGCATCGCGGCCATGCCGACGATGGTGCCGGAGAGAATGCATTCTTCGGTGTTTCTGCCAATGATGCGTTTCGGGATCTGGAGGTCGAGCCGCGGGAGCTGGGCGGTCCGCTCGGAGAGGGCGCCAAGTCCCATATCGAGTCCCGGTGCGATGGCGCCGCCGCAGAAGACGCTGTTTTCCCGGATGACATTGAAGGTCGTCGCTGTTCCAAGATCCACGGTGATGACCGGCAGCGGATAATGTGCGGCGGCCCAGGCTGCATCAACGAGGCGGTCGCGGCCTACTTTTTCCGGTTCCGGGATGGAAAATGTCATGCCGAGATCACTTTCGGATGTGACGAGCAGCGGTTCTGTGCCGAACAGATTACGGACACATTCCTGCAGAAGCGTCAGAACCGACGGAACAACGCTGGAAATGATGACGCCCCGAAAGTCGGACGGGGAAAGATTCTTGTCTTCAAAAAGCTGCTCGATCGCAGATTCATACTGGCTGGCAGACCAGGTGTGGTTGATGTCAATCCGGGCTGTGAATTCGAGGGAATACGCTTGCTGCGGTGCGATCCGGACGCCGCCGAGCGTAACGGTTGTGTTCCCGATATCAATGGCTAAAATCATAAAAATACCTCGCGATTATTTTAAAAGTAGAGTTCTTTTGTACTTTTATTATAAAGCCTTTTTGCATCAATGGCAAACAGGATTGGTTGTAATCTGTTTTTCTGTCTGCTATACTAAAACTATCATAGGAAAAAAGCTGCTTCGAGGCAGCAGAACGGAGTTACAATGGAAAATCTTGACGGAAAATGTGTTGTACTTGGTGTGACAGGCGGAATTGCCGCCTATAAAATGGCAAATGTGGCGAGCGGTCTTCGGAAAGCCGGAGCAGACGTGCATGTCATCATGACCGAAAACGCGACGCAGTTCATCACCCCGCTGACGTTCGAGACGCTGACCAACAACCGCTGCGTGGTCGATACGTTTGCGCGTGATTTTAAATATGAGGTGACGCATATTTCGCTGGCAAAAGCGGCGGATCTGATTATGATTGCCCCGGCTACCGCCAATGTGATTGCAAAAATGGCACACGGCATTGCAGATGATATGCTGACAACGGTGGTGCTCGCAGCGAAGTGCAAAAAGCTGGTCTCTCCGGCGATGAATACGGCGATGCTGGAAAATCCGATTACGCAGGATAATCTGGCGACGCTGAAAAAATACGGTTTCGGCATCATCGAGCCGACCGTGGGAATGCTGGCGTGCAAGGACGTCGGAAAAGGAAAACTGCCGGACCCGGAGGTGCTGCTCGATTATATCGCGATGGAGCTTGCCCGCGAAAAGACGCTCGCTGGTGTGCGTGTCACCGTGACTGCAGGCCCGACGCAGGAATCCCTCGATCCGGTGCGGTATCTGACGAACCACAGCAGCGGCCGCATGGGATACGCGATAGCGCGGGAGGCGATGCTCCGCGGCGCGCAGGTGACGCTGATTTCCGGCCCGGTTTCATTAGCCCCGGTTCCAGGCGTTGCGATGCGACCGGTGACGACGGCGAAGGACATGCTGGAGGCGGTGCGGGAGACATTGCCGGAGACGGATATTCTGATTAAGGCGGCCGCGGTTGCTGATTACCGGCCTGTGACGGTGGCGGATCAGAAAATCAAAAAGAAGGACGGTGACATGAGCATTCCGCTGGAGCGCACCGACGATATTCTGGGATGGGTGGAAAAGAACCGTCATCCGGGGTTGTTTGTATGCGGCTTCTCGATGGAAACCGAGAACATGGTGGAAAACTCGCGTGCAAAGCTGGAGAAGAAGCATCTGGACATGATCGCGGCAAACAATTTGAAGACAGAGGGTGCCGGCTTCGGTGTGGCGACGAATGTGGTGACGCTGATCACGAAGGACGGCATCAAGGAGCTTCCGCTCATGGGAAAAGACGAAGTGGCGGGCTGCCTGTTGGATGAGATTGCGGCGCGGCGGTGATCATGTTGAAGAGTGACTTTTTTTCGTTTCCTGGTTGACGCGGGAAAAATGAATGCGTTATAATAAGCACAGGCGCAGCGGCGCACTTTACTTTTACGAAAAC
Source organism: Blautia sp. AF34-10 (assembly GCF_003477865.1). Lineage (NCBI taxonomy): Bacteria > Bacillati > Bacillota > Clostridia > Lachnospirales > Lachnospiraceae > Blautia > Blautia sp. AF34-10. Next base: position 54,390 of record NZ_QUED01000024.1, on the reverse strand, counting down.
AACGAACGATAGGATGGATAAACGTGGAAACGGAAACAGGGGAAGGCTATGCAGAGCTTTCTTCCGTTTCTGTTTCGTTTTTTTAAGGAGAAATTCGGATATGATATTTGAAACACATGCACATTATGACGATGAGAAATTTGATGAAGACCGCGCAGAGCTGCTTTCCTCGATGCAGGAAAACGGAATCGGGCGTATCATCAATGTCTCGGCAAATCTGGAATCACTGGAAAATACAAGAAAACTGATGGAAGCGTATCCGTTCATCTACGGCGCGTTCGGCCTTCACCCGGATGAGGTGGGCGATCTGAACGAGGACGTGATGGCGCGGATGCGGGAACTCTGCCGCATGGAAAAGGCGGTCGCGGTCGGTGAGATTGGCCTTGACTATTACTGGGACAAGGAGAATCACGAGAAGCAGGAATACTGGTTCCGCCGTCAGATTGCGCTTGCTCGGGAAGAAAAACTTCCGATGATTATTCACAGCAGGGAGGCGGCGGCCGATACGCTCCGCGTCATGAAAGAGGAAAAATCGGAGGAGATCGGCGGCGTCATTCATTGTTTTTCCTACTCTGTGGAGATGGCAGAGGAATACCTGAAAATGGGATTTTATCTTGGCATTGGCGGCGTGGTGACGTTCAAAAATGCGAAGAAGATCAAAGAAGTGGTTCAGATGGCTCCGATGGAGCGCATTCTGCTGGAAACAGACAGTCCGTATCTGGCACCGGTTCCGTACCGGGGAAAACGAAATTCATCTCTGTATCTGCCGTACGTTGTGCAGGAGATCGCAGAACTCAAGGGAATTTCGGAAGAAGAAGTCATTGAGACGACAGAAAAAAATGCGGTCAGACTGTTTCGAGCAGAGGAATAGGAAGCGATACCAGAGGTGTTTCTTCTGTTTTATTTGTTCGGATCAATTCCGTCTGGCCGGACAAATTGAATAGGAGAAAGCGAAAATGGTTGATAAAACAATGATGGGCGACAAATGCGCCGAGCTGGTGCGCGCCGCGATGATCGGTGCGCTCGCAGTGACACTGGGAAACCCGACAGCCGTTTATGCAGCAGAAGAGGAAACGGCCGATCCGGGACAGATTGGAATTGAGATTGCAGGGGAAGCAGCCGTTGGGGCTGCTTCTTTTTGCGTGGAGGAAGATGCGGCGGAGGAGGCACCTGCGGAAGCGGAAGAGGTGACAGAACCGGAAGGTACGCAGAATGATGAGATGGAAGAGGAAAGTGGATCCGAGGGAAAAGAAGATGAGACAGTCCGGAGGAACCGGAACCGCAGGAGCCTGACGGCAGAGAGAATGCAGGAATGACGGAACCGGGAAAAACGGGCGAGACAGAGCCAGAGGGGCCGGAAAATGCAGAACCGGGAGAGGCAGGCGAGACAGAGCCAGAGGAGCCGGAAAATCCAGAACCGGGAGATCAGGGAGACATGCCGGAAACACCGGGAAACAGTGAAATGGATGGATCGTGGCCGGGCGAAGGGGAAGATATTTCCAACGATCCATGGCCGGGGCAGGAAGAAATCGGCGGCGGAGATGGGGAGCAGATGGAACCGCCGGAGGAAGAAAACGGATCTGCAGGAAGTGATGATGCAACTGGTGGGGACAAGACGGCAGAAGTCTCTTCGGATTCTGACTTATCACAGTCTGCGGAACCGCCAGCCGCCGAGGCTGAACCCGTCTTTTCGGCAGAGCAGGAAGCTGAGCGCACGCGGGAAAGCTACAGTGAGTGGCAGGCGGCAGAAGCTGAAAAAGTCACGATTTCCCGTATGCCGTGGCTGTTTCATACGGTTGAAAAAACATATGCTATCGCCGATGTGAATTCCTGGCTTCACGTCCGCGAAGGAAAAGGCACAAATCAGAAAATCGTCGGAATCCTGCCGAAGGGAAGCCTCTGTTATATTTTAGCGGATGCGGATTCTGACTGGGTTTATGTGGAATCCGGCGATGTCCGTGGATTTGTCTGCGCGCGGTATCTCCTGCGCGGAGAAGAGGCTGAAAAAGAGGTAAACCGTTGGCAGGAGGAAAGTTTTCCCATGGCGGAAATGTGGGTGAAGCCATGGAATAATAAGGCGTACACCTATACATATGCAACGACGAGAACACTTCTTTCTTCTGACGAAGCGCGCGGCGAGGTCCTGCAGTACGCGAAAAAATTCCTGGGAAATCCGTACGTCTGGGGCGGGACGAGTCTTACAAACGGCTGCGACTGTTCCGGCTTTGCCCAGCAGATTTTTGCTAATTTCGGGTATACCCTTCCGAGAACCTCACGCCAGCAGGCGAAAGCTGGAACACGCATTCCGGTGCAGGAGGCAAAGCCTGGTGATCTGCTGTTTTACCAGCGGGAGAGCGGGTTTATTTACCATGTCATGATTTATCTCGGTGATGGAAAAGTAATCCACGCTGGAAGCGAGGCGACGGGGATTCTGATTTCAGATTTTAACTATGAGAAATCGACAGAATTTGCTGTGCGGGTGATTTCGAAGGAAATGCGTGAGAGCAAAATAGAAACGGGAGATGTGGATAATGGGAGAAAAGAAGGAAACTCTGTGGATAACCAGACAACAGAAAACGGGAATGGTGGAAAACAGAAGGCGGGAGCAGAAAATGTGCAGAATACAAGTGCAGAAAACAGTACCGCAGGTGATCGGTTGGAAAGCGCTTCGGGAAAATATCTCGGCAATTTTAAACTGACCGCTTACTGCAACTGCGCCGTCTGCTGTGGCCGCTGGGCGGGCGGCCCGACCGCATCCGGAAAAATGCCGGTGCAGGGCCGGACCATTGCAACCGGCGTTCTGCCGTTTGGAACGAAGCTGAATATCGGCGGAAAAATTTATACGGTCGAGGACCGCGGCACGCCGTACGGCCACATTGATATCTATATGGAACGCCATGCAGACGCAGAGGAGTTCGGCGTGCGCTACGCGGATGTATATCAGTCAGAAGAAATCTGATAAAATTTGCCGATCACGGCGGCATGTGCATCCGTGCCGTGGCCGATATACGGAGTCCTTGCAATCGGGAGATCCGGTCCGGCCGCCTGGCGGACAAGCTGCGGCATATCCGGCGTCAGCTGGTCGCGTTCCATCTGGGAAAATGTTCCGAGGAGAATACCATTGATCTGTTCAAAGGCATGCATCATTTTCAGCTGGGACAGAAACGTAACCATCTGCGGAACGCCGCCGCCCATGGCTTCGAGGAGCAGGATTTTTCCGCGGAAATCCGGCTGAAAATCCGTTCCGGCGAGCTTCAGAAAACAGCGGATATTTCCGCCGATCATCACACCTTCCATGTGATCGCCCTGCAGAAATGTGCAAGGGAGGTCGAAGAGGCTGGGAGACTGCCCGGAAAAAGCGTTTTGGAACAGAGTGATCTGTTCGGCGCTGTGGTCGTACAGCAGATTTCGAACCTGATACAGCATCGACTCATTTCCAGTCGCAGTCGTGACAGCATTGACAATCGTTGTGAGATCACTGTATCCCCAGAAGCGCCTGCCGGAGGCGGCGATGACAGAAAAATCCAGATACGGCAGAATTTCATTCGCCATATCGCCGCCGGAAACATCAAAAATATCCGTGATTTCTGGGTCACAGTAAAGGTTCATCAACGCATCCGCCCGCTCCGCGCCCGTGCCGGAAAAGCTGGAACCGTTGTCGTAGAGGCAGGGGCTTAAAACAGGATCGAAGCCCAGCTCCCGCAGAATCTGACAGAGACGCGCCAGATCGGCGGAAAAGGAAGGATGCATGGGGTTGGAGCAGGCGGTAATACCAATTTTATGAGACATAAAGATTCCTTTCTCGGAGTAAAACAAGGCAAAATCTGCATTTTCGTGGCACACCGGTACAGCTTTTTCTTTGAATTTGCAAAGCAGATTTAGAGATCGCCGGTGTTTGCAGAATGCCGTTTTGGACAAAAATTATAAAGCTTTGAGGTCATCAATCAGTGTCTGCACTTCCTCTTCCGTCGTTGCCCAGCTGGTGCAGAACCGCGCAATATTTCCGCCGTCCGCGGATTTCCCCATTGGCTCGAAAATATAGCGTTTTTCCAGAGTTTCCTTCTGCGCATCGGTGAGAATCACAAACTGCTGATTCGTAAAACTCTCCACCCAGAATGGAATCCCCTGCGCCGCAAATGCTTTGCGGAGTTTCATGGCAAGTTCATCGGCGCGGCGTGTCGCAGTAAAATAAAGATCATGCCCCAGCAGGCAGTGGAACTGCAGTCCGAGCAGCCATCCCTTTGCGAGGACAGCGCCGTTCTGTTTCATGTAGGCTTTGAACCGCTTTTTCAGCGAGTCAGCTGTAAGCACAACGGCCTCACCAAACAGCGCACCGCATTTCGTTCCGCCGAAATAGAAAACATCTGTGAGAGCAGCGAGATCCTCGAGAGAAACATCATTCTTCTCTGATCCAAGCCCGTATCCAAGCCGTGCCCCGTCCACAAACAGATACATATCATACTTCCGGCAGACCTCGTGAATCTTCGTCAGCTCCTGCAGCGAATACAGCGTTCCCTGCTCAGTCGGAAATGAAAGATATACCATCTTCGGCTCCGTCAGATACTCCGGCTCACCGCCTTCATAATAAGCCGCCGCACACGCCGCAATCTGTTCCGCCGAAATTTTACCATCCGTATTCGGCAGCTCCAGAATCTTATGCCCGGTATTTTCAATCGAAGCCGCCTCATGGCAGTTAATATGTCCGGTATCCGCCGCAATCACACTCTGCACCGGCGAAAGCGCTGCCGCCGTCACAATAAAATTCGCCTGCGTCGCCCCCGGAAAAAAATGAACCGCCGCATCCGCACAATGAATCTTCTCCCGAATCAGCTCCGCAGCCTTCTCACACCATTCATCCTCCCCATATCCACCATAACTGTTCCCATTAATAGCCCCCAGCGCCTCCAGAATCTCCGGGTGCGCACCGTGATTGTAGTCATTATTAAATCGTATCATCAGTTTATGTTCTCCTTAATTTGAATTTGAAAAATGCTGTTTCCATTATACGACATCCGAAGGAAAACAGCAATTGGAGAACAAAAAGAGAAAATGCAAAAAAATGCAGAAGGAGGATTATCTGCATCGTACAATATTGGAGCAAGATATTTTATCCGTGAAATTTTAAAACCCTTACCGGCAACGGAAAGGTCTTTGCTGGAGGCAAAAGTTCCTGCAGTAAAGAGTAGAACCTCATGTGTTTATGCGGATTTGAGAGACTTAATTTCAGAAATGGAACTGCGAAAAGCAGCATAAACACAGGCAGATATACTGTGGACTACCTGTTATGTGGAGACCTGCCGTATCCGGCATGGAAGAAGCGCGTATCCGCGCAAGATCTAAGAAACAGGCGTATCCGCCGATATTTTGTCTGCCGCCTAAAGCGGTCTGAAGCACGTGACTTTAGTCATGTGAGGTTCAGTTCGTATAAAAACAGTATCGGAAAATAAGAAAAGAACCGACAGAGAAATCTGAGAACTAAACTAAAGATTTCCCCGCCGGTTCTTTTTCTATGCATCTATTTTCATCCATTATATATTTCGCATTGACTTTTTATATACCGATTGGTATAATGATAACAGAAACACACATAAGAAACCTGCAAAATCCAACAAAATTCGTCAAAATTGCCAAAAACTCACGCAATTCGACCATCACACACAAAAGCAGACTTCTTAAATACAAAATCAACAAAAGCATTTTAAACCAAAACAAATGCCAACTCACACGTAACAAACAACCACCCAAACACACCGCGGCCAGGCGAACTCCAGAGAGCGTCCCTTCCGCAACAAAGAGGATTCAAAATGGACAATCGTCAGCTAATCATGAACTCAGCTCTGACCCTCTTCTACGAAAGCGGGTACGACGCCGTCGGTGTTCAGCAGATCGTAGACTCCGCCGGAGTATCCAAACCAACCCTGTACTATTACTTCGGCAGCAAACAAGGCCTCCTCGAAGCCCTGCTAAACGAGCACTTTCAACCCATGGAACAAAAACTCATCGAAGCCTCCGAAACCGGGAAAAACATCCCCGAAAAACTGTACCGCATCGCGCGTGCCTTCTTCAACGGAGCCTCCGAAGACCCGAAATTCCATATGCTGATGATGGCACTGTTCTATTCCGGAAGAAAAAGCGAAGGCTTCCGCACCGTATACCCAATGATTGACCGGTTCTATCACCTGTGCGTCGACGTCTTCGACAACGCCAGCGCCGAACTCGGCAACATGAACGGCCGTCAGGAACAATTCGCCGTAGGCTTCTCCGGAATCCTGATGCACTACCTGATGATGACAGCAGGAGATCAATCCGATCTTTCCAACCTCGTCGTCCGGGACGAAGAAGTCTACCGTCTGGTACACCAGTTCATGTATGGAATTTACTCATAACCCAAAAACAAGGAGGACAAACAAAATGGCACCATGGTATGAAGAGGCAGAATTTTATCACATCTATCCGATCGGACTGACCGGTGCGCCGAGGAAAAATGAATCGGAAGAAACCGTACACCGCTTTTCCACACTGGAACAGTGGCTTCCGCACATCGCAGATCTCGGTTGTACCGCAATCTATATCGGCCCCTTGTTTGAATCAACCACACATGGATACGACACAAAAGATTACAAACAGGTAGACCGCCGCTTAGGCGACAACGCGGACTTTGCCGCATACGTAAAAAAAGCCCACGAACTCGGCATCAAAGTCGTCGTAGACGGTGTCTTCAACCACACCGGCCGCGAATTCTTTGCCTTCCGCGACATTCAGGAAAAAAGAGAACAGTCCCCGTACTGCGGATGGTACAAAGGAATCTGGTTCGGCGGAAACACCTGCTATAACGACGGATTCTCCTACGAAGCATGGAGAAACTGCTTCGAACTCGTCAACCTGAATCTCCAGAACCAGCAGGTCCGCGACTATCTCCTTGATGTCATCGACTTCTGGATCGACGAATTCGACATCGACGGCATCCGTCTCGACTGCGCCGACTGCCTGGATTTCGGCTTCATGGAGCAGATGCGCGCACGCACATCCGCCAAAAAACAGGACTTCTGGCTGATGGGCGAAGTCATCCACGGCGACTATGCGCGCTACATCGGAGACGGCCAGCATCTGCTGCACAGTGTCACAAACTACGAGCTTCACAAAGGACTTTATTCGGGACATAACGATTATAACTACTTCGAAATTGCACATACGATCCGCCGCGAATTTGACGAAAACGGCGGCATTTACAAAGGAAAGAAACTGTACAGCTTCGTTGACAATCACGACGTAGACCGTCTGGCCAGCAAGCTGAACGTAAAAGAAAACATGATTCCAATTTATGCGCTGCTGTACTTCCTGCCGGGCATCCCGTCCATCTATTACGGATCGGAATTCGGCATCGAGGGAAGAAAAGAAGGCGGAAACGACGATCCGCTGCGTCCGGCGCTGAATCTGGAAGAACTGGAGAAAAATCCGCCGGCAGAAAAACTTCCGGCATGGATCAAAACATTATCAGACGTCAGAAAAAAACATCCTGCAGCACGAACGGGAAGATACCGCGAACTCATGCTGACCAACCGCCAGTATGCCTTTGCACGCCTGGATGAGACAGACGCTCTGATCACAGCAGTAAATAATGATGAAAACCAGAGTGCGGGAGTCTGGATTCCTGCATCTTGCGACGGAACATGGAAAAACGCGGTAACCGGAGAAGCCATTTCTCCAGAAAATGGAAAACTTTTTGTTGAAGTACCTCCGTGCGGCTGTGTTCTGATTGAAAAAGAAGCATAAAGGGGATTTTTTCTATGAAGGAAACTGCGAAAACAACGGCAAAAACAACAGCGAAAACCAGAAAAGCGCCAAAAAAACCGGCGGGCTATCAGCCAAGATTTTCTGAACTGGATCAGTACTTATTTGGCCAGGCAACCCATTACGATATTTCCGGAAATGGGTGCGCACCTGGACAAAAAAGACGGCAAAGTAGGAGCCTGGTTCACCGTATGGGCTCCGCATGCGGCGGAAGTATCTGTCATCGGCGAATTCAACGGCTGGGATGCCCATGCCAATGTGATGCGGAAAGTCGGCGAGAACGGCGTTTATGAAGTGTTCGTTCCGGGCGTGACCGAGGGAATGATGTATAAATATTACATCCGCACACCGGACGGAAGAGAACTGTACAAAGCAGATCCATACGCATTTACATCCGAAAAACGGCCGGGTACCGCGTCAAAAGTAGCGGAAATCGAAGGCTACCGCTGGGGTGACAGCGAATGGCTGACGAACCGCAAAAAATTTGACGTTCAGAAATCCGCGCTCTCTATCTACGAAGTGCACCCGGGCTCCTGGATGAAACATCCATGGTCCGAATCCAACCCGGACGGATTTTACAATTACGTTCAGTTCGCACATTCGCTTGCCGATTACGTAAAAAAAATGGGCTATACCCACGTAGAGCTGATGGGAATTGCAGAGCATCCGTTTGACGGTTCCTGGGGCTATCAGGTAACGGGCTATTACGCACCGACCTCCCGCTACGGAACACCGAAAGAGTTTAAATATCTTGTTGATTATCTGCATAAAAATAAAATCGGTGTTATTCTGGACTGGGTACCGGCACATTTCCCGAAAGATGCGCACGGCCTTGCTGATTTTGATGGCCAGCCGTTGTATGAGTACGCCGACCCGAGAAAGGGCGAGCACCCGGAGTGGGGAACGAAGATCTTTGATTACGGAAAAAATGAAGTGAAAAACTTTATGCTGGCAAATGCGCTTTATTGGGTAGAAGAGTACCACGTAGACGGTCTCCGTGTCGATGCTGTTGCTTCGATGCTGTATCTCGACTACGGAAAAGAGCCGGGCCAGTGGGTGCCGAACAAGAACGGCGGAAATGAAAATCTCGAAGCCGTCGAGTTCTTCAAACACCTGAATACCCTGGTGCGCGGACGAAACAAAGGTGTCATCATGATTGCCGAGGAGTCCACAACGTGGCCGAAGGTAACGGGAAGCGTAGAGGACGGCGGCCTGCATTTCTCCTACAAATGGAACATGGGATGGATGCATGACTTCCTCGATTACATGAAGCTCGATCCATACTTCCGCAAATACAACCATAACAAGATGACCTTCGGCATGACCTATGCATTTTCCGAGAACTACATTCTGGTGCTCTCGCACGATGAGGTTGTCCACTTGAAATGCTCGATGATCAATAAAATGCCGGGCGATCTGAAGGAAAAATTCCAGAACCTGATGGTAGGCTATGCTTTCATGTTCGGGCACCCGGGCAAAAAACTTCTGTTCATGGGACAGGATTTCGGACAGCTCCGCGAGTGGAGCGAGGAACGCGAGATCGACTGGTTCCTGCTGGCAGATGAGGGGCATCAGCATCTGCAGACCTTCTTTAGTGACCTGCTGAAAATGTACCGCAAGTACCCGGCACTCTACGCGAACGACTGCGGCTACGAAGGCTTCCAGTGGATCAATGCCAACGACGGCGACCGCAGCATTTACAGCTTCGTCCGCTGGTCACCGACAGGCAAGAACAATCTGCTGTTTGTCTGCAACTTCACACCAGTCGAGAGACCGGACTACATGTGCGGCGTACCGCGCAAAAAACAGTACCGCCTGGTACTCGACAGCTCCGACGTCAAATACGGCGGCCCGACCGAAAAACGCCAGGTAGCCTACCGTGCCAAAGAGGGAGAATGCGATGGCCAGCCATATCGGATTGCATATGCACTTCCGGCGTATGGTGTGGCGGTGTTCAGCTTCTAAAATAAGATAGCTACTAATTTTCATTAATATCATGACCGGCAGAGAATGAAAGAGATTTCATAAATCTGTCGGTCATTGTGTTTTGCGTTCGAAGGAAAAGAGGTGCTGATTGAATGAAGAACGAAAGAAAAGAGCCGATACAGATTCCGCACATCCAGACAATCAACGATCACATTTCCTATCTTACACCGACAGAACATCCACTTTCGGCAAATGTTGTGATCATCGAGGGTGATGCATTTTTCTGGGTATATGACGTGGGAAATCATCCTGCGGTTTCAGAAATTCTGCAGGAAAAGTCAGAACAGACAGGAAAAAAAATTCGGGTGATTTTATCCCATTTTCATCCCGACCATATTGGGAATCTGTCGGAGATTTCGTGCGAAGCGGTTTACCAGGGGAAAAATACGTTTCGTTATACAAAAACAGGAACTGTGATAGAAGAAGATACGTGGTTTCAGGACGGTGACGTGCGGTTACATTTATTTCCGATTCCATCGAGTCATGCCAAAGGATCGCTTGCATTGGAAGTGGATGAGACGTGGTGCTTTCTCGGGGATGCGGCATATGCGACGCAGAAAAACGGACAGACCGTTTATAATGCCGAGCGCCTGCTGGCAGAAATCCGAGTTCTGAAAAACGTGCGTGCGCCGTATTTTCTCCTGAGCCACAGCGAACCGTTTCAGCAGAACCAAGAGGATGTGCTGGAATGGATGGAAGCGATTTATGAGAAACGGAAACGAGATGAATCATATATAAAAACACCCCAGCGCGTATGACAGGGAGTCCTTCGAGGCTGAATCAGGTATGCCACTTCGGCAATTCACTTTCTTTCACTGGAACTGATTCAAGATCCATATTTGACCAATATGAGCCGATATCTGAACTTGTGAAGTATTCAAAATTGCCCGTGGAAGATTTCAGCTTTCCGTTCTTGACTCCATTGCAGACATAAACCAGTTCGTAGTTTGTCCCATCCGAAAGGTTAAATCGAAAACTGGTCACATCTGCTCCTGTGATTTCCTCGACTTGTTTGTCTGTCAATGATAAGTTTTCAAACATATGATACAAGTCTGTTATATCAGTTTTTGCAACGACTATTTTCTTTTCTGCTGATACCGGTGCTCCCGCATAGTGGTACATTTCGATATTTTCAACATCTCCAACTTCAAAAGGAAAGTCGATATGGACCGTTTCTTTGCTACAGCCGACCAGTACCATCATTAAAATCAGAAAGGATATCAAATTTGTCGCTTTTTTCATATCATTGCACTCCTCGTCATGTTTTTGACAGGTCAAGAGTTCAAAAATCCTCTTGCAAGCGAGCTTGCATTAGCTTTTTGAGCCTGGTATCATGATGATTTGAGTATATCATAGTTTAACCGAATCAAACAAGTCCCCTGCTTCCATTGCGCGAAGCAATAAGCAGGGGGTTGGGACTTACTTGATTCGGTTAAAAAAACAAGGGAGATGAAAAAATGAATGAAATTATAGCTTTACAGAAATATGAAAACGAAGCACAACTTGCAAAAGAGCTGATTCGAGGCTTTTGGCTGGCTCATGGTGATTATGTTATAACCGACGAAGAGGCCGCGGAGAATCTTGCTGCCTGGACAGACAAAGGGCATGTGTTTTATTTTATCTTAAAAGAAGAGATCCCCATTGGATTTGTGCATCTCGGAAGCCGCGGGGCGGAAGTTGACTGGATCGAAGATCTTTTCGTACTTCCGGAATACCAGGGAAATGGATACGGAAGTCATGCGATTGCGCTGGTCGAAGCGAGATAAAAAAGTATTCTGAATCTGTCTATCTTGAGGTAGCTGCGCGAAATTTTGGAGCGATGAAACTCTATCATAGATTGGGATATCATTGCCTGAACACTGTGACGTTACGCAAAGATTTTCAACCGGAGAATTTTGAAGTGATTCGCAGCGAAGAGCTTTTGGGGTATCCGTTGGAAGTTAAGAAGTATATTAAGTAGAATCTCACGCCGATTTGCGCAGCAAATCCAGACCTCCCCACCGCCCGCCTCAATGTCAGCCCGGAAGTGCGTCTGTGTCGTCTGGGACTGTGCCCCAGGGCACAGTCCCAGGCGGCGCAGGTGCACTTCCGGGTGTCCGTTTTTTAAACAACCGCAACCCCCGCCATCCCCAGTACCGCCGCAATCGCAAACAGCACCAGCAGATGCACCGGATAAAACGCATAAAACGGATACTTCAGATTCAATCCCCGTTTTCCGTTATAAAAATGCACCGGAATCATAGCCAGAAAACAGGTGATTTCATTCAGACTCAACAGCGTAAGCACCGCACACCCGATTCCGATACAGTACATTTTATTCTTTCTCATATTATACATCAGCACAATCGTCAGAATTCCCATTGCACTGTAATCTGTCTTCAACAGCGTGGCCACTGCACAGGCTGCCACAATCACCAGCAGCTTGCCAACCGAAACCTTCCAGTTCGCCCTCTGCCATGCACCGGCATCTTTTTGCGCTTTTGAATCGATTTTCTGCAGAAAATCATCATCACAAGGCCGATAAATAAAGTGAAAAAGACATTCTGATAATCCAGATAAAACGGTTTTCCCGCAAATGCCAGATCGAACGGGATCTCCGAAACCAGTGCAAAAATCCCAAGATTCAGCGCATACTTTTTCACATCATGCGTATGCATGAACCCTTCAATCAACAGAAAACAGAAAATCGGAAAACTGATCCTTCCGATTGCGCGCATAATCATATCCGCATAATAAATCACAGCTGTGTTTCCGGTAGAGAGAAATGATGCGCCTCCGTCCGAAGCGTTCACCGCATTCAGAAGACCGCGGGAAATCAGGATTCGGTCGAAAAGTACAGCTGCAGTGTGGTCGATCAGCATACAGACCATCGCAATGATTTTCAAGGTACTGCCGGGAATTTTACCGGCGCTTTTTACGGGTTTCGCAGTAGTAGCTGCCATATAAAACATCCTTTCTGGAACGCAAACGAAAGGCAGACTGTGCAAGCCGTCTGCGGATCAGGTTCCTGTAACGACAAACAGCAGAAAATCCTGCTGTTTTGCCAGAGTTGTAATACTATGATTATACGTTCTGAGGAGGTTAATGTCAAAGAAATAAATGGTTTTCATCACTGGCTGTTTTTGCGTATTTTCTTCTGCGTCCTGTGGTAAATCACAGGCAGAGACAGAAAAAACAGTTCTGAAATAACGCAGAGTATGGTAGAATCTGCCAGTCGGGTAAATGAAAATAGAAAGCGTCTCCGGGCTCATCCCAAAACGAACGGGGCAGCGTACTAATTCGTAAACCAGAATTGGTACGCTGCCCCGTATTTTAAAATACATCCAGGTCTTTTCCGTTCACGACATATCCGTCATACCCTGCATCCCGGATTTCATCCAAGATCGCGGCATCGCGCCATGCCATCTCGGCGGCAAGGTTTTTGTGGTTATCCTGTACATTCATATGGTAAATCCGGTGATACGTAACGAGCAGCTTCGGATTTGCCTTTTTTGCAACACCGGCAAGATCCGTGCTTAACGTATGCACTTCCCGGTGGTATTTCTGCCATTTTGGTTCGCGGCAGGAAATTCCGGCGGCGTATTCCACTTCGTGCAGCAGGATATCACAGCCTTTCGCTTTTTCTGCCACGAGATCCAGCGGAGCGGTATCGCCGGTGATGACGATCGTGCGGTCCGGTGTGGTGAATTTATAGCCGTAGCATTCCAGTGTTCCGTGGCTGACCGGAAAAGCCTCCACCGTAACCAGGTCATCCCGGTAGATAATGCCGGATTCAATTTCTGTTACCTCAACGCGGTAGCCGGATTCGTTTGCTTTTTCGAAACCGTGAATTCGGAAATCAATGTCGGTTTCATAGGCCTGTAAGATATGATCGGTCATGTGCTGTAAGCCCTTTGGCCCGAAAACTTTCAATGGAACCGGGCGCTCCAGCACCCACGGAGTAAAAATCAGATCCGGGTATCCTGCGGTATGGTCTGTGTGAAGGTGCGTACAGAAGGCAACGGTCAGAAGATCCGGCCGCAGGGCATCTACGCCGTTAAAATAGGCGGCTGAGGCCTGGCGGACAACGCCAGGGCCAAAATCTACCAGATAAGCACGGTCACCGACCACGACAGCGGAGGAAGGTCCGTTGGCATTCGGACACGCATTTGGTGTGCCGGTTCCGAGAAGAACAAGTTTTGTCTGCATTCTTTCTCTTTTCCTTTTCTTTTTTGTTTCTGTTTCTGTTTATGATTTTCTGTTACGATTTCTGCTTTTGCCTTATTTCTCTTCTTTTGATTCATTGTTTTGGGTTTCCGGAAGATGCTTAATGGAAATTCCGGTAAATCCGTAGAAAATACTGAAAACCGGGGTCAGGTAAAGCAGGAATAAGTACGGGAAAAATGCCGACCATGCAACACCAAGTGTGCCGGCCATGTATACGCCGTAGCCATGCCATGGAATCATAGGACCAGCCATAGTTCCGGAGTCTTCGAGGCAGCGGGAAAGAATTTCCGGTGCAACCTTGCGCTCTTGAAAGACAGGTGCCATCAGACGGCCGGTCAGAACGTGTGCCATCGGCTGGGAGCAGCTGATGAGGCTGGTCACGTAACCGACAATCATCGTTGCCAGGATCATACTTCCATCGCTATTGATTCTCTTTACAATCGCCTGAAGAATGTGATCCAGTACACCGAGTTTTTCCAGCATGCCGCCCATGCCGACAGCAAAGCAGATAATGGCTACGTACTGGAGCATGCTTCCCATGCCGCCGCGGTTTAAGATGGATTGTAATACCGGTTCTTCGATTGTGGTTGTGTAACCGTTGTAAGCTGTGCGGATGATGCCCTGCAGAGTATCGTGCTGCACAAAATAGGAAACAAATCCGGCAGCGAAGCTGGAAAGACCAAGTGCAGAGATCGCATTTACTTTGCAGAGGAGCAATACAATAATCAGGATGGCAGGGATCATGGTAATCCATCCGAGCTGGAATTCACCGTTTAAAGCATCGATGTAAACGGTAATGCTTCCCTCGGTATAGCTTCCGCTGGTCTGCTGGAAACCGAGAATAGTAAAAAGAATTAAGGTAATTACATACGTTGGAAGGGTGGTCCAGAGCATCGAGCGGATATGATCGCCAAGTTTGGCATCTGCAACGGCCGGAGCAAGGTTTGTGGTATCGGAAAGAGGACTTAATTTGTCACCGAACATGGCACCGCAGATGACAGCACCGGCTACCATGCCAGGATGGATACCCATGGCGTTTCCGATCGCCATCATGGCAACACCTGCGCTTCCGACGGAACCATAGGAAGTACCGGTTACAATACTCAAAATGGAGCAGAACAGCAGCGTCAGAGGCAGCAGCCAGGACGGGTTAATCATTTTTAAGCCCCAGGAAATGATGGTGGCAATGGTGCCACTCTGCAGCCAGGTGCCGATCATGACACCGATGGCCATCAGAAGGCAGAGCGTCGGGACGACCATACGGATGGCATCGTATGCGCCGGCAACAATGTTGGCGTAAGAAATACCGAAAATCTTACAAAACAGATAGATAAAAATCCAGCTTGCAAACAGGCCGATCATAGGACCGCCGGTTTTCAGGCGGATACAGACTGCGACGGATACGATGATCAGCAGCAGCAAAAGCAGTGACTGTGGCAGATTGAGTTTTTTTTCTTTCGTTCCACTCATAAAAAAATCCCCCATTCATAGGTAAAATGATTTGCCCATTCAACGCGTTAAAGTAGAAAAGACATGTAATATATTATAATGGTGAAATGCAGAAAAAGCAAGGGAAATTCTCTTGATTTTTTGTTCTATGGTTGCTATAATAAGCGTGAGTGTGGGGCGGAGGATAAACTTCGGCCCTTTTGCAGCTAACTATAAACGGAATCAACAAGATAAAGAGGTTAAATCAATGACAAGAATAGACATTATTTCAGGTTTCCTGGGCGCAGGAAAAACAACCCTGATCAAAAAACTCCTCGGAGACGCACTGAAAGGCCAGCAGGTTGTCCTGATCGAGAACGAATTCGGTGAAATCGGAATCGACGGAGGCTTCTTAAAAGATGCCGGTATCGAAATCCGTGAAATGAACTCCGGCTGCATCTGCTGCTCTCTTGTGGGAGACTTCGGCGCAGCATTAAAAGATGTTATCACCAAATATCACCCGGACCGCATCATCATCGAGCCGTCCGGCGTAGGTAAACTCTCCGACGTCATCAAGGCTGTAGACGGTGTAGAAAAAGAAGCAGGCGTAGCCCTGAATTCCGCAACAACCGTAGTCGACGTTATGAAATGCAAAATGTATCTCAGAAACTTCGGCGAATTCTTCGAGAATCAGGTAAAGAGCGCAGGAACCATCATCCTGAGCCGTACCGATAAAGCCGATACGGAAAAAGTAGAGGCAGCTGTAAAAATGCTCCGCGAACTGAATCCGGAAGCACACATTATTACCACACCGGTTGAAGTACTGGGTGGTAAGAAAGTACTCGATACGATGGAAGGTGCCATCATCAACCTTGCGCAGGTAGAAGAGGAAGAGCATCATCACCATCATCATGACCACGACGAGTGCTGCTGCGGCCATGACCACGATGAGGAGCATGAGCACCATCATCACGATCATGATGAGGACGAACATGAACATCATCACCACGACCATGACGGCGAGTGCTGCTGCGGCCACGATCACGACGAGGAGCATGAGCATCATCACCACGACCATGATGACGAGTGCTGCTGCGGCCATGATCACGACCATGAGCATCATCATCACCACGATGACGATTGCGGATGCGGTCATGATCATCATCACCATCATCACGCAGACGAAGTTTTCACAAGCTGGGGTCAGGAGACTGTGAAGACCTTTACCAAAGAGCAGATCGAAGGCATCTTAAAGAAACTTTCCGAGGATACCGCTTATGGTATGGTTCTTCGTGCCAAAGGTATGGTAGCAGGCGCCGATGGACAGTGGATCTATTTCGATATGGTTCCGGAAGAGTACGAAGTACGTGACGGAGCACCGGAATTCACCGGAAGAATCTGTGTCATCGGTTCCAAATTAGCAGAAGATAAGCTGGCAGAGCTGTTCGGACTGTAAAAATACAAAGTAGCTGCGAAAATTACGGTCCGCAGGGTACCTGTGAACTGTAGTGAAGCTGCCGCATCAGAAACAAAATCCGATGTGGCAGCTTTTTTCTTGATTTAGAGACAAAGCAAAAGGTACGCCCGGAATCTCAGACACAAAAGCAAGTGCAGAAAGATTCCGGGAGTACGTCAAAGACAACGGAGGTACAAAATGTACGAAGAAGACGAAGTAGAAATTCCGATTTATCTCATAACAGGATTTCTGGAGAGTGGAAAAACCTCTTTTATCAATTTTACCGTAGCACAGGAATATTTCCAGATTGACGGGCCGACTCTTCTGATCACAACCGAGGAGGGTGAGGTAGAGTATGACGAAAAAGAACTGCTCAAACACAATACAGTACTGGAGATTGTAGAAGGACCGGAGCAGTTTACTTTAGATTACCTGAAAAAACTGAACCGTAAATATCGCCCGGAGCGTATTATTCTGGAATACAATCCGCTCTGGAGTGTAAAAAAACTGGAAGAAATGGAGCTGCCGCGCGGCTGGGGCATTGTACAGGAGATTGTGACGGTCGATGCAAGCTGCTTCCAGATTTATATGCAGAATATGAAATCTGTTTTCATGGAGATGGCAAAAAATGCGGATATGGTTATGTTCAACCGCTGTCGTCCGGAAGATCCGCTTCCGGCATTCCGCCGCAGCATCAAAGTAGTCAACCAGGCATGCGACGTTCTGTTTGAGAACGAAGAAGGCGAAATTGACAACATTTTTGAGGATCAGATGCCGTTTGATACCGATGCCGATGTGATCGAGATTGATGACGCCGATTACGGAATCTGGTATGTCGATATGGGCGACAACCCGGAGCGTTACGAGGGCAAGACGGTTCATTTCCGCGGTATGGTATTAAAGAGCAAAGATGTCGGAGCCGATTTCTTTGTTCCTGGCCGTATGGCAATGACCTGCTGTGCAGATGATACTTCTTTTATCGGCTATGTCTGCAAATGCGCAAGCGCCAAATCTCTCGTGATGGGTTCCTGGGTTGACGTGACTGCAACTGTAAAGTGGGGCTACATGAAGGTTTACGACGGCGAAGGCCCGGTTCTGTATGCAAAAGAAATCAAACCGACCAAAAAGCCGGAGAGTGAGCTGGTATATTTTAACTAAGCATTGCCGAAGCGTTTCAGCGAATAAAAGAGCAGGAAAACGACTGCTCTTTTATTCGTGTTCTTTCTTTCCGGCAGATGGAAAAACAATACACCATTTTACGGTGCGGCGAAACCGCTATTCGATTGTGAGCAGGTAGCGAAGCGGATTGCGAATGTCCGCTTTGATCGTAGCGTGAATAAAAACTGCGCCGGAAAATGGTCTGAAGACAGGAGAATTTATGTATATTATAGTAGGTCTGGGAAATCCAACGCGCCAGTACGAAGGGACGAAGCACAATGTCGGATTTGATACCATCGATTATCTGATCGATGAATATCAGATCTCTTCCTCCGGTACAGGCCACAAGGCTCTGTTCGGAAAAGGCATGATCGCAGGTCAGAAGGTTATCGTTGCAAAGCCGATGACATATATGAACCTGAGCGGTGAGTCCGTGCGGGAGCTGGTAAACTATTACAAGGCAGATCCGGAGAGCGAGCTGATCGTGGTGTATGACGACATCAGCCTGGCACCGGGACAGATCCGCATCCGTAAAAAAGGAAGCGCGGGCGGCCACAACGGCATCAAAAACATCATCGCCAATCTCGGTACCGACCGTTTTATGCGTGTGAAGGTCGGCGTCGGTGAGAAACCGAAAAACTGGGATCTGGCGGACTACGTGTTAAGTCCGTTTACGAAAGACGAACGTCCCCTTGTAAATCTGGCGATCGAGCATGCGGCAAAAGCAATTGAGCAGATGCTGAACGGGGATGTGGACGCAGCTATGAATGAGTATAACCGCAAATCTGCAAACCCGGCAGAGTAAGGAAAATGAAAGCGTTATTAGAACCGATCAAAGAAATTGCCCGTTTTGACGAGCTGTTCCGTGATCTGAAAAAAGGAACCGCAGGTGTGACGGTGATCTCGGGCTGTCTGGAAAGCCAGAAAGCCCACATGATCGCAGGCCTCTCCGAGGATGCCCCGGTGCGGCTTCTGATCGCGGAAAATGAATTAAAAGCAAAAGAATTATATGAGGATTACCGGCTGTACGATGCGGAGACGCTGTATTATCCGGCGAAGGACCTGATTTTCTATCAGGCAGACATTCACGGAAATCTGCTGATCCGGCAGCGGCTTCAGGTGATCCAGGCACTTCTTGAGCGGAAGGAAGTTACCATCATCACCAGTGTAGGGGGATGTATGGACTTTCTTCTGCCTCTTGGCGTGTTCGAAAAACATTGCATCCATCTGCGCAATGACAGCGAACTCGATCTGGATAAAATAAGAAAAGAGCTGGTGCGGCTCGGCTATGAGAGTACCTTTCAGGTGGAGTCGACCGGTCAGTTTTCCGTCCGCGGCGGCATTCTCGATATTTATCCGCTGACGGAACAGAACCCGATCCGGATTGAGCTCTGGGGCGATGAGATAGATTCCATCCGAAGCTTCGATGCGGAGAGCCAGCGGTCGATTGAAAACCTCGAGGAGATCACAATCTATCCGGCATCGGAGCTGATTTTAACAGAGGATACGATTGCGCGCGGCGTAAAAGCTATAAAAAAAGAGGCGAAAGCGCAAAGCACAAAATTCCGCGACAAAATGATGACAGAGGAAGCGGCAAGGATCCGCCGTGCAGCAGAGGAAATCTGCGACCGGATCGGAGAAGGCGAAATTCTGCAGGGAGCGGAGCAGTATCTTCATTATTTTTATCCGGAGACCGTCTCGTTTCTTGAGTATCTGCCGGAGAACAGCCGCATTTTCCTCGATGAGCCGAACCGCATCATCGAGTGTGCCGATGCGCTGGAAGCAGAATTTCAGGAGAGCGTGAGCCACCGTCTCGAAAAGGGATACCTCCTGCCGGGACAGGCGAAGC
Source organism: Blautia sp. AF34-10 (assembly GCF_003477865.1). Classification (NCBI taxonomy): domain Bacteria; kingdom Bacillati; phylum Bacillota; class Clostridia; order Lachnospirales; family Lachnospiraceae; genus Blautia; species Blautia sp. AF34-10. The sequence goes on along the minus strand of NZ_QUED01000024.1, from coordinate 34,516 downwards.
TGATGTGCAGTACGGCGGAGCTTGTGGCAAAACTGAACCGCCGCGGCTGTGTTGCCGTATCGCTGATGGAGCCGCAGAAGGGCGAGTGGAATATCCGTGACGAATTCAGTGTGACGGTGAAATCGGTCAATTCGTATAACAATCAGTTCCCGCTTCTGGTAAAAGATCTGAAATCCTGGAAAAAAGCGGGTTACCGTATTGTACTGGCGAGTCCGTCGCGGACGAGGGCGCAGCATCTGGCAGAGGACCTGCAGAATGAGGAGATTCCGGCCTTCTACAGCGAGAATGAGGAGCGTGTTCTGAAACCGGGCGAGGTCATGCTGATCCACGGCGCGGCCCGCAGAGGCTTTGAATATCCGATGCAGAAATTTGTGCTGATTACAGAGACGGATATTTTTGGAAAAGAGAAGAAGAAAAACCGGAAGAAATCGGAGTATTCCGGTCAGAAAATCCAAAATTTTGCGGATCTTTCGATCGGTGACTATGTCGTGCACGAGAGCCACGGTCTTGGTATTTACCGCGGTATCGAAAAAATTGAGATGGACCGCGTAACGCGTGATTACATGAAAATCGAGTATGCGGGCGGATCGAACCTCTATGTGCTGGCCACCCAGCTCGATACGCTGCAGAAGTATGCGTCCGGCGAAGCTGCAAAGGTGCCGAAGCTGAATAAAATCGGCGGTCAGGAATGGAATAAGACGAAAACACGGGTTCGCCATGCGGTAAAAAATATCGCACAGGATCTCGTGAAGCTGTATGCCGAGCGGCAGGCGTCATCCGGCTATCAGTTCGGAAAGGATACGATCTGGCAGAAGGAATTTGAGGAACTGTTTCCGTTTGAGGAGACGGACGATCAGCTTGCGGCGATCGAGGCGACAAAGGCGGACATGGAGAGCAAAAAGATCATGGACCGCCTGATCTGCGGCGATGTCGGATACGGCAAAACCGAGGTTGCAATCCGTGCAGCGTTCAAGGCAGTACAGGAGAGCAAACAGGTCGTTTACCTCGTTCCGACCACCATTCTGGCACAGCAGCATTACAATACGTTCGTTGAGCGCATGAAGGACTTTCCGGTGCGCGTTGATCTTCTGTGCCGGTTCCGCACGCCGGCAGAGCAGAAAAAAACGCTGGAGGATCTGAAAAAAGGACTCGTGGATATTGTCATCGGAACACACCGCGTTCTGTCGAAGGACGTAAAGTTCAAAGATCTTGGCCTTCTGATTGTCGATGAGGAGCAGCGGTTCGGCGTGACGCATAAAGAAAAAATCAAACAGCTGCAAAAAAATGTGGATGTTCTGACACTGACGGCGACGCCGATTCCACGTACCATGCACATGAGCCTGATCGGCATCCGGGATATGAGTGTGCTCGAGGAAGCACCGCAGGATCGACAGCCGATCCAGACCTTTGTCTGTGAATACAATGAAGAAATGGTTCGCGAGGCGATTAACCGTGAACTTGCGCGGGGCGGGCAGGTTTACTATGTCTATAACCGTGTCCAGTCGATTGCGGATATGGCGAACACGATCCAGAAGCTCGTGCCGGATGCAAATGTAGGCTTTGCGCACGGACAGATGAAAGAGCGTGAGCTGGAAAAGATCATGTACGGCTTTATCAACGGAGAGATCGATGTGCTCGTGTCAACAACGATCATTGAGACAGGACTCGATATTTCGAATGTCAACACGATGATTATCCACGATTCCGACCAGATGGGACTGTCACAGCTCTATCAGCTCCGTGGCCGTGTCGGTAGGTCGAACCGGACGTCGTATGCGTTTCTGATGTACCGCAGAAACAAGATGCTAAAAGAAGTAGCGGAGAAACGTCTCCATGCGATCCGTGAATTTACGGAGATGGGAAGCGGCTTTAAAATTGCAATGCGTGATCTTGAGATCCGAGGCGCCGGAAATCTGCTGGGCGCAGAGCAGTCGGGCCATATGGAATCGGTTGGATACGATCTCTATTGTAAAATGCTCGCAGAGGCTGTCCAGGAGGCGAAGGGCATCGCACCGGCAGAAGCGTTCGAGACAACGATTGATCTGAATGTCAGTGCCTATATTCCGGACAGCTACATCAGCAACGAGTCTCTGAAGCTTGACACCTATAAGCGAATTGCGGCGATTGAAAATAAGGAAGAGTATGAGGACATGACGGAGGAGCTGACCGACCGCTTCGGGGAACCGCCGAAAAATGTACAGAATCTTCTGGCTGTTGCAGAACTGAAAGCGCTGGCGCACTGTGCGTATGTGACGGAGCTGAAACAGATGGGCGATTCGGTACGAGTCACCTTACAGCAGCATGCAAAAATCGATGTGGCGCGGATTCCGGAGCTGCTGCAGAAATACCGCGACGAACTGAAATTCCAGATGGAGTCGCTGGCGTTTGTCTACACGCCGCGGCGGAGAAATTCAAAGGAAAAGATCGATCTGCTGGAGAAGAGCCATGCACTGGTGGAAGATCTGCTGCAGATCACACAGGAGTGAAATACTCGCATAACCACAAAATCGTGTGAAAAAGGCGTGAACAGGGAAGAAAAAAGTTGCCCTGTATCAACAAAAAGGGTATAATAGGAAAAGCGTTTATAAAAATCGATGCAGGACCGGAAATTCGAACGTGTAAAAAGAAAAACTCTTTTTGAGCATACATTTCGCCCTGCATGAGGAGGAAGTAATGAAAAATTTAAAAGCAAAAGCAGTCTGCGTTATGCTGAGTGCTTCGATGGCAGCGATGGGACTGACCGGCTGCGGTTCCGACAATGTGGACGGAACAAAAACGGCAGTTACTGTAAATGACGAGTCGATTACACTCGGACAGGCAAATTTCATGCTGAGATATCAGCAGGCAACCATGTACAATTATTATTCCAAGATGTACTCTATGTACGGAATGCAGATGCCGTCTGAGATGTACGACAAGGAAGGCGACGATGGAAAGACTACCGGGGAAACGTTCAAGGAGCAGTCTCTTGATACGATCGAAAAAGAGCTTCTGATGCGGCAGCACGCAGAGGAATACGGAATTTCCCTGACAGACGAGGAAAAACAGCAGGCGAAAGAGGCTGCACAGGCATTCGCAGATAAGAACGGTGACGATGTGATGAAAAAGCTGCACGCAACCGTTGAGGACATCCAGGATGCACTGGAGCTGTATGTTATTCAGACCAGAATTTATGATCCGATCATCGCAGATGTAGATACCGAGGTATCCGATGAAGAGGCAAAGCAGACCTCCATCAGCTACATCACGGTATCCACAGCAGGAACCGAGAAGGATGACGATGGAAAAACGATTGATTTGACGGACGAGGAAAAAGCGGCAAAGAAAGAAATCGCACAGAGATTCCTGGATCTCTTAAAAGAGTCTGAGGATCCGGCAGCCGCATCGTTTACCGATCTGCGCAAGGAGCTGAACGATCAGTTAAATGCGGAGAATACCCCAGATTCCACCGATTCTGCAGATGGCTCCGATGAGAGCAGTTCTTCTTCCGATGCTTCCGACACAAGCGCATCCGACGCTTCAAGCGCGAGCACATCGAGCAGTTCCGACAGCGATTCCTCCTCTGAGGTTTCTTATCTGACCTCTTCCGAGACATCCTTTGGAACCGGATCGGAGAAAGACGATGACGATACCTGTTCTCTTGGAGATAAAGTAGCGGAAGAAGCAGCAAAGCTGAAGGATGGCGAGTATTATGACGGTGTCATCGAAGGCGACAATGCATATTATGTGATCCGTGTAGATAAAGCATTCGACGAGGATAAAACCGAGTCCAGAAGACAGACTATCATTTCCAACCGCAAATCGGATAAGTACAACGATACACTGGACGGATGGGTGAAGGAGAGCGATATCAAGGTCGCATCCAACTGGAAAAAGCTTGAAGTAACGGACGCAGATCTGTATACGATGACAGTTGACAGCGCTTCTACAGATTCCACAGATGGAACCACAACCGACAGCACAACAACGGACAGTACCGCAACGGACAGTACAACGTCTGACAGCACGACATCAGGCAGTACCGAAACGACATCGACAAGCAGCACAGGCACTGCTTCAACGTCTTCAAGCACTGCAGAATAAAAGCATACGATACGGGACAAACGGCAGCCGGATCTGGGAGAGGGGTCCGGCTGCTTCGCGATTTTTCTTCCATTTCGCATGGCTCTGAATCGTTACAAAAAAAGAAAATAATAGGGAATTTGTAGAGTAAATTGACAATAGTAAGAAGTTCATTTAAAATGAAATTACAACCAGAGTGTATCTCGCAAATTGCGGAAATAATTTTTCAGACACGCTCTAATGTTCAGGCGAAAACGATGTACCAGGAAAGAAGGTGGAGAAATGAAGAAGGCAGTAATTTCCGTACTTGTCGGTACAGCAGTATTGGCTTTCGTTGCGTGTGGAAAAAATGCTGCAACGGAAAACAGTTCCGATTCGGGTGTTTCAACGGTATCGGCATCCTCGCAGGTGGAAAATGGACAGAAAGCAACCCGTGTGAACCAGGGAACAAATTTGTCTCCGGGGTCACCGAAGAATATCCCGTCCGGTGGGGGGAACAGCTCGGGCAGGACACATCATTCGGAGACGCATCATTCGGAGACACATCATTCAGACGCGCATCATGATTGAGAATGTCGGGGTTTGCTGAACATCCGTGAACAGAAACAGACGAAGGGGTATCCAAAACGGATACCTCTTTTCTACTTGTCGGGAAAACAATACAATGCTATACTGAACATGAATTTGACGCGAAAAGTGCGGCAGGTTCAGAAAAAACAGCCGGGATTTGTCAGTATACGCGGACATGTGCTGCAGGTAACTCGGGCAGAATGGAGAAAAGAAAATGACAAGAGAAGAATTTGAACAGCTTGCCGGAGCAGGTGTCATTTTATTGGATGGCGCAACCGGATCAAATCTGACAAAAGCGGGAATGCCAAAAGGAGTCAGTACAGAGCTTTGGGTTCTGGAGCACCCTGATATTCTGGTAAATTTACAGAAGGCTTACGTGGAGGCGGGAAGCCAGATTGTCTATGCGCCGACCTTTGGTGCAAACAGATTGAAATTAGCGGATTATGGAAGAGAAAACGAGGTGGAGGAGCTGAATGCACGCCTGGTGGACATCTCGAAAAAAGCGCTTGCCGGAACAGGCGCGCTGATCGCGGGAGATTTTTCTACACCAGGAAAAATGCTGCAGCCAAAAGGCGATCTCTCTTATGAAGAGCTGCTGGAATCCTACACAGAGCAGGTAACAGCGGTAGCAAATGCGGGCGTTGATCTTCTGGTAGCGGAGACGATGCTGAGCGTGGACGAAACGTGTGTCTTTATGGATGCTGCACTTTCTGTCTGCGATCTGCCGATTATGTGTTCTCTGACGCTGGAAGCAGACGGTTCTGCCCTGTTCGGCGGAAACGCTGTGGAAGCAGTTGAGACACTGCAGGAAATGGGAGCATCCGCCGTAGGACTGAACTGCTCGGTCGGACCGGATCAGCTTGAGGCAGTCGTAAATTCCATGAAAAAAGTGGCAAGAGTACCGGTTATCGTAAAACCGAATGCCGGCCTGCCGAAAATCACGCCGACCGGTGAGGCAATCTACAGCATGGATGCGCCGACGTTTGCAAAATATATGAACATTCTGGTAGACGCGGGTGCAGGCATTGTCGGCGGCTGCTGCGGAACAACACCGGAGTATATTCGTCTGGTGAAAGAAATGCTGGATGCGAGAAAGTAAATCAAAGATTACAATTCGCAGGAAACTGTGAGATGTAATGAATTCCCCTGTTGCGGACAAAATCTGTACGGGGGAATTTTTTTGCAAAACAGAGTTCAACGATCTGGTCTGATGGAAAGCCCGGGTGGAGAAAAAAGATAGGAAGTCTGGAAAAAAGACATGGAATTGTGGAGAAAAGTCTGGTAGAATACGTGTCGTGTGGAAAACTTTCCGTAAGAAAGGATGATGAAGGATGTATCAGAATTATATTTTTGATTTATATGGAACTCTGGTAGATATACATACGAATGAAAAGAAAGCGTATCTCTGGAAAAAAATGAGCCTGTTCTTCGGCATGAAAGGGGCCGCCTATGAGCCGAAAGAACTCCGGATGGCGTATGAGACAAAAATCAAAGAGCAGGAAGCTGCGCTTAAAATGGAATGCCGCGGCAGCCATGTACCGGAAATCGACATTGCGGATGTGTTCCGGCAGCTGTTTGAGGATCAAGCTGTTTCGGTAACGGAAAAAGAAATTGCAGATCTGGCGAAAATGTTCCGTGCGATTTCGATAGAAGAACTGAAACTGTTCCCCGGCGTGCCGGAAATGCTGCAGCGTTTAAAAGACGCAGGAAAGAAGGTTTTTCTGCTGTCCAACGCACAGGCGCTTTTCACCGCGCCGGAAATTTCCTTGCTCGACCTGACAAGATATTTTGACGGAATCCTGCTCTCATCGGATGCCGGTGTGAAAAGCCGGATCCGGCGTTTTATGAGATGCTGCTGAAGCAGTATCACCTCGATCCGGCAGAATGCCTGATGACAGGAAATGACGACATCGCTGACTGCCACGGTGCAGCCTCTGCCGGAATCGCAAGCTGTTACGTGGCAACGCGCCAGTCACCGAAAATCAATGGTCCGCTGCCGGAAAACTGTGAGAAGATCGCGGCGATTGCAGAGTTGTTCTGATTAAAGAGCATTCAGCAGCACTCCTGAAAAAATAATGCGAAAAAATGGACTGTCGCACTACGTTCATTTTCTGAACCGCTCCCCGTCAAGTAGACAATTGAAAAAATATAAATTTTTCCTGCCAGTAGAAATTTATCTGCTGGCAGTTTTTATGCAGCTTGCAAGTAAATTTCATGTTTTTCCATTGGCGTTAAAATTCCAAGATTCCTTTGCAAGCGTTTATTGTTGTAGTAATCTATATAATCTTCGATCATTTTTACGAGAGTACCTCTATCAGTGAATCGTTTTCCATAATATCGCTCTCTCTTCAGAATTCCCCAAAAGCCTTCCATTGGTCCATTGTCGATACATTTAGCAACTCGCGACATGCTTTGTATTATTCCAGCAGTTACAAGTTTTGTATGAAATGTCCTGTTCGTATATTGGAATCCTCTGTCACTGTGAAACAGTGGCTGCGCACCAGGATTTCTAAGTAAAGCATTGTCTACCGTATCAAACACCAAAGCATTGTTGCTCTTATCACGAATAACATACGAAACAATCCGTCTATCATATAGATCCAGTATTGCACTTAGATAAATTTTATGCTTTTCCATCCCAATATAATAATGGAATTCTGTCACATCAGTGAGCCATTTTTCATTTGGTGCTTTGGCAGTGAACTCCCGATTAAGTATGTTTTCAGCTATATACTGAGGGCTTGCAGCCTGTCTTGTGCATCCGTTGTTAGAATACTTGATAGTTGATTTTATATTAAGTTTACGGCAAATGCGTAGCACACGTTTATCGTTTACATCAATACCATGATATCGTTCCAAATCATCCCTGATCCTTCGATAGCCTTTATCCGGTGAGTCTGTGTGAATCTTTTCTATCTCGTCGGCAATAAGCCTATTCTTTTGCTCACTTTTAGGAATTTCTCTGTGTAGCCATTTATAATAAGCTGCTCTAGAAACTTTACCAAGTTTACAAAGTGCAGCGATTGGATAATTATGTTCTTTGTGTTCTTCTTTGATTGCCTGATATATATGTTCATGACGGATCAGGCTTAGCCCCGCCTCCTCTCTATTTCTTCGAGTTTTTTTAAAAAAGATGCCTCCATTTCAGCACGTTCTTTCTCTGCTTTTAAAATTTTAACTTCAGCACGCAGCTTTTCTAATTCACTCATCTCATCGGGACGTTTTCGTTTGCCACGGTTATCTCTTAAAGCTTCCACTCCACCAGCTTCATATTTGACTATATAATTGCGAGCCTGTTGATAGGACACCTGGTATTGTTCTGCTGTTTGGGCATAATTACGATCATGTGCGATACAATACTGTACTATTTCAACCCGTTCTTCAAAAGTGGTTTTTCTTCCTTTGGTCATGATAATGTTTCCTCCTGTTCCAGAAGATTTTAATTCTTCATGACCATTATACTTCTTTATCCAGATTTGTAACTTAGCTTTTGAACGGATTCCGTATTTTTTGCAAATATCATCCTGAGAACCATAGCCTGCTAAATAATCTAAGACTGCTTGTTGTTTCAATTCTTTGGAATATTTTTTATTTCCTTTCAATGTGAATGCATTTGCTCCCATAGATTCATAGTTTCGAATCCATTGTTGGACAGATGCGAGACTTACATCAAACATATCGGCAATTCGCCGTTGGCTTTCTTTTCCATCCAGATATAGATTTACAGCATATGTCTTATCCTCAACAGATACTTTTCTTTTGGACATAAAATATGCTCCCTCCTAAGTGACAAGTTTTTATTATTTCACTTGTCTACCTAGAAGGGAGCATATCATTCTTAGTGCGACAGCCCCTTTTGCTTATGTCAGGAAAGGAATCCTTCAGTTTTTCCGCATTCCTTTATCCCACCGGAATTTCCGATAGCAGGCATAGATCAGAACACTGCATACCAGCCATCCCGCCGGATAACCAAGTGCAATCGGAATGATGGAATCAAATATATGAGACATCACAAACAGATAAATCTGGCGGAACACGACGAAGCTTCCGAGCATTACGATCATTGGTGTTCTGGTGTCTCCTGCGCCACGCAGGACGTTAGAATAAACCTGGTTGACGCAGCAGAGAATGTAGAACGGGGAGAGGAGATACAGGAACAGGGTTCCGTAACGAATCACAGCTGCCTCCTGGTTAAACAGATAGACCATTTGCGGAGCGAAAATCAGCAGAGGAATCATCATCACAATGGTTACAAGCTCAGCAAGCAGGAATGCGGTTGTAGCACCCTTCTTTGCACGGTCAATGTAGCTGGCACCGACGTTCTGTCCGGTGAAGGTGGTCGAAGCAAGACCAACACTCATCATCGGCAGCATCATAAACTGGTCGATTTTCATGCAGGCACTCCAGCCTGCCATAACATCCGAGCCGAATACATTGATATAGGACTGCACGAAAACGTTGGAAACGGAAGTCACCATCTGCTGGATCGCTGCCGGCAGTCCGACGCAGACGATGCGGTACAGCAAAGACCAGTCCATGCAGAGCTTTTTCCAACAGATGCGGTATGGGCCGTCTGTTGTGGTCAGCACATACAGCGTCAGAACCGCCGAAAGGCACTGTGCAATAACGGTTGCAAGCGCCACACCCTCGATTCCCATGCCGAAGGAAACGACAAACAAAAGATCGAGCACGGTATTGATAACAGCGGAAAAAATCAGGAAATACAGCGGATGGCGGGAATCGCCGACAGCGCGGAGAACGCCGGAGCCCATGTTGTAGAACATCAGACCGGCAACACCGCCAAAGTAAATTTTAAGATACGTTGCTGACTCGCGGATGACGTCGTTCGGCGTACTCATCATGCGGAGCATGTACGGTGTAATGAAGATGCCGAGAATAGTAAAGACAATAGAGAGAAAAAATGTCATCACCAGTGTCGTGCTGACGGTGCGGCTGACCTTTTCATCCGCCTTTGCGCCATAATACTGAGAGATAATGACACCGGCACCGGTGGAAAGTCCCATGAAAAAGCCGATCAGAGAATTGATGATTGGACCGACGGAGCCGACGGCGGCGAGTGCTTCCTTGCCGACAAAGTTGCCGACAACGATGCTGTCAACGGTGTTGTAAAGCTGCTGGAAGAGATTTCCGGCCATCAGCGGAAGCGAGAAGAGAAGAAGCTGTTTCCAGATAGAGCCCTGGGTCATATCGCGGGCTTTGCTCTTTTGTACTGTTTTCGTCATAGTAGTCCCCTTTTTTACGTTGATTTTACCTTCTTTTTTATTGTAGCACTTTGAAGTTGTGATGGAAATATCAGTTTTTGACGCGATTTTCGGACTTTATTGATATAAACAGCCGAAAATAAAAGTGAAAAGAATTGTTTCTGAAAAAATTGTCTGGTATAATAAGGAGCAGATGCGTAAATGCAAAAACAACAGATGCTTCAAAGACCGGTGCAAAAACGGAAAGATCAGGGGGATTTTGCGGTGGTTTTTTGGAAACTGCGCGTCACAGAACAGGATAGAAAGAAGGTAACTGAAATATGGGAGATTATTTTGTATGCAGTAAAACAGATCCGGTAGTAGAGACAAAGGCGGGAAAGGTACGCGGCTTCCGCCTGAATACGACATACGCGTTTCATGGAATCCATTACGCCGAGGCGGATCGTTTCCAGATGCCGCAGCCGGTGAAACCGTGGAAAGGAATCAAAAATGCACTGGCATACGGCTATGTATGCCCGCTTTTAAAGCAGGATGAGCCGAACATGGAGGTGCTGGTACCGCATCGCTACTGGCCGCAGGACGAGCATTGCCAGAACCTGAATGTCTGGACACAGAGTCTTGATCCGGGTGCGAAAAAGCCGGTCATGGTATGGCTCCACGGCGGCGGCTTCAGCGCCGGCTCTGCGATTGAGCATGTGGCATATGAGGGGGATCACTTAAGCGAGTTCGGTGATGTCGTTGTTGTTTCCGTGAACCATCGGCTGAATATCCTCGGTTATCTCGATCTCTCGCCGTTTGGCGAAAAATACAAAAATTCTGCGAATGCAGGAAACGCAGATATGGTAGCTGCATTGCAGTGGGTACATGACAATATCGCGGCATTCGGCGGAGACCCGGAGAATGTTACGATTTTCGGTCAGTCCGGCGGCGGTATGAAGGTGGCAACGCTGATGAATACGCCGGCAGCAGACGGCCTGTTCCAGAAGGGTATCATCGAGAGCGGTGTTTATGAGGCAAAGGTTTATCAGAAAGAGGACGGAGACGGCACCGCGATTGTGAAGGCTCTGTTAAAAGAACTGAATCTGGACGAGTCCGAGGTGGAGAAGCTTGAGACGATCCCGTATTATGAGCTGTCAAATGCGTACAATAAAGTTGAGGCAGAGGTTGCTGCGAAAGGCTGCTATATCGGACAGGGACCGATGGAGAACGGCTGGTTCCGCGGAAATCCGATCAAGTGCGGATTTACGGATCACGCTAAAACGATTCCTGTGCTGGCAGGAACCAACATCGGTGAGTTTGATTTTGGACCGGTTGTGCCGGGAAAACATGAGATGAACCGTGAGGAACAGATTGCGTTCCTGACGAGAAAATATGGTGATGCAACGCCGGAGCTGATTTCTCTTTTTGAAAAAGCATATCCGGACAAAACAATTGTGGATCTGTGGTCTGTGGATACGTTCTTCCGTCCGGACACGATCGAATTCATTCGTCAGAAATCGGAGTTTACAGAAGCGCCGACCTATTCCTACCAGTTTACCTATGAATTCCCGATCGATGGCGGAAAAGCCGCATGGCATTGTGCCGAGATTCCGTTCGTATTCCATAACATCAACCGCATCGCCGTATGCAATGTCCCGGGCGAAACAGACCGTCTGCAGGAGCGTATGGCCACCGCCTGGATCAACTTTGCCCGCTACGGAAGTCCGGAAACCCCATCCCTCCCGAACTGGCCGGCATGCACCCCAGGGGATGAAGCAACCATGATTTTCGACAGAACCTGTGAAATCCGCCGCAACTTCGATCACGAGCTGGTGAAAAAATTGGTGGAAACCGAGTATAACCCGATGACACCGGTTGTGGAAGACGAGGAAGAGGACGCGTTCTTTATTCATTAATTAATTGACTCATAGCAATCCCAGAAAAAACAGCCAGAATGTTTTGCCTCAGTTAAAAACATTCTGGCATTTTTCAACTTATGCTAAATTGAACTTAAGGCAAGAATATCGTATGATAGAGGTAGAAAGAGAAAGGCGCAGGTGGAATATGGGAGTTTATCTGAATCCGGGAAATGAAAAATTTGCAAAAGCGGTTCAGTCCGAAATTTATGTGGATAAAACAGGGCTGATCGAGTATACCAATCAGGTGATTAATACTGTGCAGAGATATGTCTGTGTCAGCCGTCCGCGGCGCTTTGGAAAATCTATGACGGCGGATATGCTGACGGCTTATTATGGGAAGGAATGCGATTCCAGAGAACTTTTTTCTGGATTGAAAATTTCTCAAAATGCTGTATTTGCACAGCACTTAAATCAATATCCTACGATTTTTTTGAATATGCAGGAATTTCTGAGCCGGAGCAAGGAAATTGGCCAGGTGATTGACCGTGTTCGAAGAATGCTGCTGCGGGAACTGAAAAACAGTTATCCGGACGTGGACTACTTTGACGATACGGATCTGGTAGAATCGCTGCAGGATATTTATGCGGCAACAAAACAGTCGTTTGTCATTATCATTGATGAATGGGACTGTGTTTTCCGGGAATATCAGCAGGATAAAAAAGCACAGGAAGAGTATCTTGATTTCCTGCGGGATTTTCTGAAAGATAAGGTTTACGTAGCACTTGCCTATCTGACGGGTATTCTGCCGATCAAAAAATATGGAACCCATTCTGCACTGAATATGTTTGATGAATTTACAATGCTTGATCCAGGGCCGCTCGCAGAATATGTAGGATTTACGGAGCAGGAAGTAGAAGAACTCTGCGGCCGGTATCAGATGGATCTGGCAGAAATTAAAAACTGGTATGACGGCTATTCGTTCCCGGGAGAAAGTTCGGTTTACAGCCCGCGTTCGGTTGTCAATGCCATGCGATTCCGGAAAATCGGCAATTACTGGAATCAGACAGAAACATTTGAAGCACTACAGTGGTATATTGATCTGAATTTTGACGGCCTCGGGATGACGTACTGCAGATGATGGCAGGGAAAAAGATTCCGGTGAACACGGGCAGTTTTACGAATGATATGACAACTTTCCGGACAGAGGATGATGTGCTGACACTGCTGATTCATCTTGGATATCTTGGTTATGAGGAACAGAATAAATATGTTTTTATTCCGAATGCCGAGGTACAGTCAGAATATGCCAGTGCGGTAACCGTTTCCCAATGGGGAGATATTTCAAAGGCACTGAAAAATTCCGCAGATCTTCTGCAGGCTGTGTGGGAAAAACAGGAAACACAGGTAGCAGAGGGAATTCGGCTGGCACATTTTGAAACGTCACAGCTTCAGTACAATGATGAAAATGCGTTGAGCTATACGATTTCACTGGCGCTGTATGCAGCACGGAATTTTTACACGGTTTACCGTGAACTGCCTGGGGGAAAAGGGTTTGCGGATCTTGTTTTCGTACCAAGAAAAAGATACCAGGACAAACCGGCGCTGGTTGTAGAACTGAAATGGGACAAAACAGCAGAGGGTGCGCTTGCGCAGATTAAGGACAAAGAATATTGCAGAAGTCTGGAAGAATATCAGGGAAACTTGCTTCTGGTAGGAATTAATTATAATAAAAAGACAAAAGAACATGTTTGCAGAATTGAGGAATATCAGAAGTAAAAGGGAGAGGACGAAGGCCTGATTCGGGACAGGATGAGTGGTGTCCTGAAATCATGTAATAGAAAAACCAGAGTCGGATGAGAATGTTTTCACCGGCTCTGGTTTTGCGTTTCCGGTAACGGTTTTGAGCGGTAAATGCTATGCAATTCTGCCGCGGGAATGGTATAATAAAACCAGTATGCGCCGCTTTAGGCAGGCTGCTTAGAAAGAGGATCGATGCATGTACACATATCTGATTGTAGATGATGAAATGATAGAGCGAAAGGGCATTCGGATGCTGCTTTCGCGGATGAATATCCGGGAGAATATTCTGGAGGCCTCCAATGGAGAGGAAGCGCTGGAGGTGTTTGAAAAAGAGAAAATTGACGTACTGCTGACCGACATCAATATGCCGTTCATGGATGGAATTGAGCTTCTTTCCCGGATTCATGAGGCGTATCCGGGGACGGAAACGGTGATTTTCAGCGGGTATGATGAGTTTTCCTACGCAAAAAAGGCGATTTCCTACGGTGTTTCCGCCTATATTTTAAAACCGGTCAACCCGGAAGAATTTGAAAAGGTGGTTGGTGAAATCACGGAAAAGCTTGCAAAAAGTGAGCGTGAGGAAAAACGGAAGGACGAAAGCATGGAGTTTCTGCGGGAACATTTGCTGTATCTGATGGTCAATGGGCAGAGCCGCAGCGCAATGCAGGAGAAAACACAGATGCTTCTCGATATGAGCTTTGTCCGGGATTTCTGCCGTATGGTACTGCTGGAGTGTGCCAACAACTATTTTGAACAGGTAAACAGCGAACAGATTGAAAAGATGCAGAGCGATTTGCAGATGCCCTTTCACTATCTGAACCTGAACCCACAGCAGTCCATTCTTTTTTTCAGCGAGGAGCCGGATGGCGGCTGGGAAGCCTTCGGACGGAAGCTGTACCGGTATATCCGCGAAATGTGGGATCAGGAATGCTTTCTGGCCGTGTCGGGTGAGATCACGCCGGACTGTGAGCTTTACGATGCATTTGCGCAGACGGAGCAGCTCATGGAGCGTCGCTTTTATCACACGGGAAACCACGTTTTCCTTCCCTTTCAGGAGGAGCAGTCTGAGGTGCTGGTGCAGATTGATGCTGAAATCCTGATCCGCCAGATCCAGCAGGACATTCGCATGAAGGATCTGGAGAGTCTGCGGGAACACTTTGATCAGTTCTGCGAGAAGTATGAACATCAGACGATTTTCTCCCAGATTTACATTAAGTTTATGTTTTCCAATCTGCTGAAAGAGATTTACGACAATCTCGAGAGAAAAGATGAGCGGGAGCTGGACCGTGAGATTGACGCCCTGTATCACAGCAGCAACATGGCCGGTGTGATTCAGGCAGTCCGTATGGGTATTGAACGGCTTGAAACGGTCTTCCGCGCGGACGGTGGTGTTGCGAAACGCAGAGAAGTCGAGCAGATCAAACAGTATATCCGCGAGAACTATTCTGACAGCGGCATGGGCGTCGACCAGCTTGCGCGCGAGGTCGGCATGACACCGAATTACCTGAGCAGCATTTTCAAGAAAAATACAGGAGAAAACCTGAGCCGTTATTTAAAAAGCTTCCGCATGGAGCGTGCGCGGGAGATGCTTGAAAATACGAATGAGAAAATCGGTATAATCTGCGAAAAATGCGGTTTTGTGAATGTGTCCTATTTCTGTCAGAGCTTCCGCGAATTTTTTGGAATCAGCCCGCAGAAATACCGGGATCAGGGGGAGTAAGATGACATCATTTGCCGGCAGAATAAAAAAAGCATTTTCAGATATGAAGGTACACCGGAAGCTTATCGTGGCTTATGTTCTCACAGGCCTTTTCCCAATGTGCCTGATGTTCACACTGTTTTACACCCAGATGCGCCGTGTACTTGTCGAGCGTGAGATCAAAAATCTGCAGACCACCTTTGATCAGGCAGTGGACGATGTGAATACGGAGCTTGCGCTGCACCAGAGTATGTCGGACTATCTGGCATTCGACCAGACGATTGTTCAGATTATAAAGGCAGAAGACAAAAACAGCTTCGAAGCATACGAGCGCATGGTGAAAGAGTTTGATCCGATGATGGATTCCTTAAGTTATTTTTACCCGGAAATCCGACAGTCTACAGTCTATGTGCGTGATTCCGTTATTCCGCACGGCACGTATCTGCGCCCGGCGCAGGAGATTGAAAATGATGAATGGACAGCGCCGGCGGACAATGATGTTCACTGGTATGCCGATATGAATCAGGGAACGGTGACTCTGGTGCGCTCGATGCCGCTGATTGATGACGGAAAAGGCGGTTTTTTGTACATTTCCATGGACTACAGTAAGATTTTTGGCTCCATGGAGCTTGCAGTCAATGAGGATTACGGTGTTTTCGTCTACAATGAGGGCAAAGAAGTGCTGTATGAAAATCAGAAGATGACCAGGAATGCAAAATACCAGATGGAATTTTCAGACTTTCAGAAGATACAAAAAAAAGAGAAGCAGAATACAGCGAATTACATTCTCCTGGAAAAGGAGATTGAGCAGAATGGATGGCATGCCGCGTGCTATCTGCCGAAAAAAGGCATCATCAGTCCGATGCAGCCGATTCTTCTGATGGTTCTTCTGATGTGGGCGGGCTGCGTCCTTTTCTCTGCGGTCGTGATTATGAGATTCTCCGGAAATATGGCACACCGCCTTGAAAGGCTGAAAATGACAATGGCTGAGGTAGACGAAGGAAATCTGGAAGTAGAGCTGGTTTCTACGGAAAGAGATGAGATCGGTGATCTGACGCGCGGCTTTAACCAGATGCTGTCGCGTATCCGTCAGCTGATTCAGGAAGTCTATGAGAGCCGCATCCGCCAGAAGCAGTATGAAATGACGGCGCTCCGTGCGCAGATTAACCCGCATTTTCTGTATAATTCGTTGTCGCTGATCAACTGGAAAGCATTGGAAATCGGTTCGGATGATATCAGCAAGGCTACGCTGGCGCTTTCGCGGTACTACCGGACTTCTCTGAACAAAGGCAAAAATACGATGTCCATCCGCGAGGAGATCGACAATGTGCGTTCGTATCTGCAGATTCAGGAAATGTTTCACGACTACAGCTTTACGGTCAAAATGGATGTGGCGGAGGATATTCTGGATTACCGTACACTGAACCTGATTCTGCAGCCGCTTGCCGAAAATGCGATTGCGCATGGAATTGACCGGCGGCGCGGCAGTGAGCCAGGCGTGATCACAATCAGCGGACGGCGCGACGGAGACTGTGTGGTGCTTTCCGTGGCGGATAATGGCGTTGGCATGGAACAGGAAAAAGCACAGACCATTCTGACGGAGAAGAGCAGCGGCTACGGTGTGCGGAATGTCAATTCCAGGATTCAGCTCGAATACGGAGAAGCGTATGGTCTTTCGATTGAGAGTGAGCCGGGAAAGGGAACGAAAGTGACGGTACGGATTCCGGGTGTGGAAAGGGAGGTACAGGCATGATGCAAAAAAAAATTGCGGCAGGCCTCGCTGTATTGCTGGCAGCGGGAACGATTCTGGGTGGCTGCGGAGAAAGTGGCGCAGCAGGGAATGATTCTGTTTCCGATGCTGCCGGAAATGAGGCTGCGGCTCTTACGGAAGCGAAAACAACGCCGTACGGACGTTACCCGGAAACCATCACGTACACGCTGGCAAAAATGACGGGTGTGAATAATTCCAATCTCCCGGAGGGAGAAACCTATGAGGACAATGCCTATACACGCCTGATCCGCGAAATCATTAATGTACAGAACGAGGATGTTTATGAAACTACGGTGATACCTATAACGTTGGCATTTCTACCATGATTGCAACAGGAAACATTGCCGATATCATGGTTGTGGATCAGAAAACGATGAATGCCATGCAGAAAAACGATCAGCTTGCCGATCTTACAGAGGTTTATGCAAATTGTGCCAGCGACCGTATCAAGGATATTTATGCAAGCTACGGTGAGGAGATTCTGCAGGGCTGTACCTTTGACGGAAAGCTGATGGCATTCCCGGAAACCAACATTTCGGACGGTCCGAATCTTCTATGGGTGCGGAAGGACTGGATGGAAAAACTGGGACTTTCCGTACCGGAAACGATCGATGATGTGAAACATATTGCGTTGACGTTTGCAGAGGAGAATCCGGCAAACCAGGAGATGGGTAACATCGGTCTTGCAGTCAGCACAACTCTGTACGGCGGCACGGGCATTTCTTCGGAATACGGCATGAATCTTATTTTTGCCTCATTTGGTGCATATCCGGGAAGATGGCTGACGGATGCGGAAGGAATGCCGGTTTATGGTTCCGTTCAGCCCAATGTAAAAGACGCACTTGGCATGTTGGCAGACTGGTACCAGGAGGGCGTCCTTGACCGGGACTTTTTGATCCGCACACAGGATGACATTGCCGATCTCATTGCCCAGGGACGCTGCGGCATTTTCTTCGCACCGTGGTGGGCACCGAACAACCCGCTCTGGCGCTGTCATGAGACGGATCCGGAGGCCGACTGGCAGCCGTTTCTGATTCGGACCGGGAAGGATGGAAGTGTGCGGTACTGCAACGAAAAGCTGACCGGAAATTATGTGGTAGTGCGAAAAGGGTATGAATATCCGGAGATTGTGCCGAAGATCCTGTCGGTGATGTTTGATTATATGCGCTATTCCTACGATGATCCAAGGGGAGAATTTCAGCAATATTATACGGGAAATATCGATCCGACGGCACGCCCCTTAGCAATCAATCTCGACTATAATCAGGCACTGACGATCTGTTACGAAAATCTGCAGGCGGCACTGAACGGGGAAAAATCGGAGGATGAGCTGGAGATTCTGGAAAGATCGTTCGAAAAGGTATGCCGCGCCTATCTGGAGAACCCGAAAACAGCGAGTGCGGAGGAGTGGAGCGCGTATTTATCCCGTATCAAAGCCTGCTCGCTTTTGAGCGACGAAAAGATTCAAAGAGTGAATACGATTTATCCGACCCGGACGAAGACCACAGAAGCATATCGTTACACCTTAAAAGAACTGGAGTCGGAGACCTTTTTAAAAATTATCCGGGGCGAGTCTGAGCTTTCTTCTTTTGATGATTTTGTAAAAGAGTGGCAGGAGGAAGGCGGAGATGAAATCATTCAGGAGATGATTCAGGAAAGGAAAAGCCTGAGTTCACAGGAAGATCAGAAGGCGGAAGAAAAAACAGAAGAAAAAACAGAATAAAAAACAGAAGAGGAGGCAGGACGCACCGGAAAAACGGTGCGCTGCCTCTTTTTCTGCTGCGGAAAAGAATTCTGCAGATTGCGGAAATGATTTTCCGGATACGCTCCGGTGTAGAAATGTAACGTAGAAATCCAACATAGATCATAGATTCTTGATATTTCAGAAAAATCCGCCAACTGCTATAATAAAATCAACAAGAACGAGAGATACCAAGCAGCAAATGCGATATGACAGCAGACGTTCCAGAAAGAAAAATCATATAAGGAGGATTTTCAATATGAAAAAGAAAGTAGTATCTATTATGATGACCGCAGCACTTGCAGTTGGCATGCTGGCAGGATGCGGAAACAGCGACAGCGGTTCTTCAAATGCCGCTTCCGGAAACGATTCCAAGAGCACATCCGAGGCAGGAAGCACAAGCGCATCTGCTTCCAACGCAGCAGAGGAAGAGGAAATTACCACAACCCTTACCGTATGGTCTCCGTCAGAGGATCAGGCAAGCGACAGCGGTGAGTGGCTGCAGACCATGTGCAATCAGTTTGCAGAGGAGCATCCATCCTGGCACATTACCTTTGATTACGGTGTATGCGCAGAGAGCGATGCAAAAGATACCGTAACACAGGACGTGGAAGGAGCAGCAGATGTTTACATGTTTGCAAACGACAACCTGACATCCCTGATCGCTGCAAACGGAATTTCAAAACTCGGCGGACAGACAGTTGAGGAGGTAAAAGAGAACAACTCTCAGGCAATTGTAGATTCCGTATCCGTTGACGGCGATATCTACGGTGTACCATTCACCACAAACACCTGGTTTATGTACTATGATAAATCTGCATTCACTGAGGATGAAGTGAAAAACCTGGATACCATGATCGCAAAAGACAAGATTTCCTTCCCGATTACAAACTCCTGGTACATTGCTTCCTTCTACGTAGCAAACGGCTGTACGCTGTTCGGTGAGGACGGAACAGACGAGGCAGCAGGCGTTGACTTCGAAGGCGATAAAGCAAAAGCAGTAACCGATTACCTGGTTGACCTGGTAAACAATCCGAACTTCGTATCTGATGCAGACGGATCCGGTCTTTCCGGTCTGCGTGACGGTTCTGTAAAAGCAATGTTCTCCGGTTCCTGGGATGCGTCCGCAGTCAAAGAGGCACTCGGCGACAACTATGGTGTTGTACAGCTTCCGACGATCACCATCAACGGTGAGGAGAAACAGATGAAATCCTTCTCCGGTTCTAAAGCAATCGGTGTGAATCCGAACTGTGAATATCCGCAGGTTGCAGTTGCTCTTGCAAGATATCTCGGAAGCGCAGATGCTCAGAAAGCACACTATGAACTGAGAAACGTAGTTCCGTGTAACGAAGAGCTGCTTTCCCAGATCACAGACGATGCACTGGTAACTGCTCAGAACGATACCTTCAACAATACTTCTATCATCCAGCCGTTCGTTAAGAATATGAGCAACTACTGGACTCCGGCAGAGAATTTTGGTAAATCTCTGGTCAACGGTGAAGTTACCCATGATAACGCTGCAGAAATGACAGAGAAACTGAACACAAGCATGAATACTTCTGCAGTCGAGTAAGCAAGACAGGCACTGAAGTGTTCGGAAATCAACAGGATTGAAACCACAGGCATTGTCAGACACCAGGATTGACAATGCCTGTCTTTCGGAAAGGATAGATTATGGCATCATTGAAAAAACGCGCCAAAGAGTTTGAGACTCCCTATCCGGTGACAAAAGCCATCACAAAGGGCGATGCGGTCACGAAACTTTCCATGTTTGTCATGGGACTGGGAAATCTGGCTCACAAACAGATCGTAAAGGGTATTTTATTTCTGGCAGTAGAAATTGCGTATCTCCTGTTTATGATTGAAGGCGGTATCAACAATCTCTATCATCTCATCACCTTGGGCGGCCGTGCGCAGGAAGAGGTGTGGAACGAGGCCAAGGGTATTTATGAATATACCGGCGGCGATATGACAATTCTGTTCCTGCTCTACGGAGTAGCAACGATTTTTATTACGGTTCTCTTCTTTATGATCTGGCGTGTCAATATGAAGAGCGCTTATGAGGTAGAGTGTCGTGCAAAGGAAGGGAAACATATCAACACCATCAAAGAGGATCTGGAAGCACTCGTTGACAAGAGACTGCACTGGACCCTGCTGACACTTCCGATTCTCGGTATTGTGATTTTCACAATCCTTCCACTGGTCTTTATGATCTGTATGGCTTTCACCAGCTACAGTAAAGTCGGCGACCATCTGACGATTTTTCACTGGGTTGGACTGAAAAATTTCAGTACGGTTCTTGGCATGGGCAACTCGATCGGCAAGACATTCTGGTCTGTTCTTGGATGGACCCTGATCTGGGCTGTGCTCGCTACCTTCCTGAACTATATTCTTGGTATGATTCTTGCGATTGTCATCAATCGTAAAACAACCCGCATCAAGGGATTCTGGAGATTCTGTTTTATGCTCTCCGCTGCAATTCCGCAGTTCGTTTCTCTTCTTCTGATGCGTACGATGTTAAAGGACAACGGCCTGATCAACAACCTCTTGGTTCAGGCCGGTCTGATCAGCAGTCCGCTTCCGTTCCTGACAAATGCGACCTGGGCGAGAGCAACGGTTGTTATCATCAACCTCTGGGTTGGTATTCCGTTTACCATGATGCAGGTTACCGGTATCTTACAGAACATTCCGGGTGAGCTTTACGAGGCAGCCCGTGTGGACGGCGCAGGCCCTGTGACAATTTTCTTTAAAATTACGCTGCCGTATATGCTGTTTGTCACGACTCCGTATCTGATTACAACGTTTACGGGTAATATCAACAACTTCAACGTTATCTATCTGCTGACTGCAGGAGCACCGGTTCCGGTCGGAGCAACCGCCGGAAAGACGGACCTTCTGGTTACCTGGCTGTACAAGCTGACGGTTGACTTACAGTACTTTAACGTTGGTGCGGTTGTCGGTATTCTTACCTTTGTCATTCTGGCGGTAGTTTCACTGATCACGTACCGGAATACTGGTTCTTACAAGAACGAGGAGGGATTCCAATAATGAATAACAAAGAGAAAAAAACACACTCCATGAAAGCGCGCGGAATGATTTCCGATGTGGTTGTACATGTGGTTCTGGCACTGCTTGCGATTGTATGGGTGATTCCGGTTCTGTGGATTGCACTCTTAAGCTTCAGCACACAGAAGGGATCTTATGTTACCAGCTTTTTCCCAAAGGGATATACGCTTCATAATTATGTGCGTCTGTTTACAGATACGCAGGTTTTGGACTTTCCGCAGATGTTTAAGAATACGTTTATCATTGCTGTGTTCAGTTGTCTGATCTCTACGGTATTCGTGCTTTCGGTTTCTTACTGTATGTCGAGAATGCGTTTTAAAATCCGTAAGACTTACATGAACATCGCGATGATCTTAGGTCTGTTCCCGGCATTTATGTCGATGGTTGCTGTCTACTATATTTTAAAGGCAGTTGGCCTTTCGGAGGGATCGATGATCCGTGTGGCATTGATTCTGGTGTACTCGGGCGGTTCCGGAGCGGGATTCCTGCTTGCAAAGGGATTTTTTGATACGGTTCCGAAGGCACTGGATGAGGCGGCTTATCTGGATGGAGCAACGAGATTCCAGGTATTTACGAAGGTGACAATTCCACTGAGTAAGCCGATTATTGTGTACACGACTTTGAGTGCATTTCTGGGACCGTGGCTGGACTTTATTTTCGCAAAGGTTATCTGCAGAGCGAATGCGAAGTATTATACGGTTGCACTGGGTCTGTGGAAGATGCTGGAGAAGGAGTATATCGACAGCTGGTATACTTGCTTTGCGGCGGGAGCGGTTTGCATTTCGGTGCCGATTGCGATTTTGTTTGTTGTAATGCAGAGATATTATACAGATGGGCTTTCAGGAGCCGTCAAAGGATGATGTGTGGAGCAGCCGATGAGGGGTCGGCTGCTCTATTTGTGTGTGGGGGGAGGGACGGATCTGGCTCCGGCGCCGTGGCACCTGCCGCACAGACGGGCGCGGTGGCATCGGCGGGCGGATGATGACGTGTGGGAGGCGGTGGATTGAGGAACCGAGGCTATTCGACAGGAAATCTGATGATTTCCCGTCTCAGAGCCTCTTGACTTCCGGCCTGGATGGCCGTCCGTCATCCTCACTCCACTGCCTCCCACGCGTGCATCATCCGCATGCCGCCGATGCCAATGCGCCTGTCTGCGCGGCAGGTGCCACGACGCCGGAGCCAGATCCTGGGGTTGGAGGACGGGAGGAGTGGTCTGGATCTGCCCGGAGGGCAGATCGGCGTGAGATTGTTGTGTGTGGAAGGGGAGAGTGTGTTGGAGGACGGGGAGAGGGGCTGGATTCGCCCGTAGGGCGAATCGGCGTGAGTTTGTTGACTGGTGCAAAGTTTGGAGATAGAATGAAAAAAATATTTTCGGAGTTTTTTGTGATTGATTTATGAGAACAGAAAAGTTCCGGGAACACATTGTACGAATTATGGAGGTTTTGGGGCATGGATAGGATTCGACTGAATGCTTCGGAGTGGATGGATTTCCGGAGTGGAGAAAAGAAGTGTTTTTTGCTGACAAACGGACTGGGAGGTTATTGTTCGCTGACGGTGATGGGGAATGCGGCGAGGAATGATCAGGCGCTGTTAATGGGAGCATTGAAGGCGCCTACGGTGCGGGAGCATCTGATTTCGAATGTCTGGGAGACGTTGGAGGTGGATGGTGAGGAGACGGAGCTGTTTTCACAGGAGTTTGTGAATCGGACGCAGAATGTGGAGGGGTTTCGGTTTCTGGAAGGATTTGAGATGGGGAGTCTGCCGGTATGGTTTTACCGGGTGAAGGGGATTGAAATTGAGAAGACGATTGGGATGGTTCAGGGGGAGAATACGGTTCTTGTCCGGTATCGGGTGAGAAGTGGGAAGAAGGGGAGTTTTTCGGTTCGGCCGGTGATGCGGTTTGCGGCGAAGGGGGAGCAGCTGCAGGAGGGGCAGGATTTTGCGGTGGACCGGAAGTGTATTGCGAGCAACGGTGTGATTCTTTCTTATGGAACGAATGGGGAGCTTCAGATGGAGAAGGAGAAGGTCTGGAGGGATTTGTTTTTTGAGCAGGATGCACGGGATGGAAGAGATGGCATCGGAAGTGCTGTCGTGAATCACCGGATTCGGTTTGAGATGACGGGAGACGGCAGGGAGCAGGTCTTTTTTGTTGTGTATAGTCTCGCGGATGATGTGGATAAGTGGGATGAGGAAAGGATTGCGCTGTGGATAGAAGAGGAAGAAAAGCGGCAGGAGGCGATTGCGGAAAAGTCCGGGATTTCTGATCCGGTGGGAAAGCGGCTGGCGGTGAGTGCGAGTCAGTATATTACGGAACGGGCATCGACAGGCGGGAAGAGTATTATGGCTGGCTTTCCTTATTTTGCGGACTGGGGGCGGGATACGATGATTTCGCTTCCGGGATGCACGCTGGCAATTGGGGAGTATGAGGAGTGTAAGAGCATTCTTCGGACTTTTATGGCATATACAAAAGAAGGACTGATGCCGAACCTGTTTCCGGAGGGGGATGCGCTTCCGATGTATAATACGGTGGATGCGGCACTTTTGTTTCTGGATGTGGTGTATGAGTATTACCTTGAGACAGGAGATGTGGAGTTTGTACGTGAGGCGTTTCCGGTGATGGAGGATATTGTGTTCTGGTATCAGAAGGGAACGGATTTCCATATTAAAATGGACAGTGACGGGCTGATTATGGCCGGGGGCGGTCTGGAGCAGGTGACGTGGATGGATGTGCGGATTGACAAGGAGCTGCCGACACCGCGTCACGGGAAGCCGGTGGAGATTAATGCGTACTGGTATAATGGTCTGAGGATTCTGGAAGAGCTGGCGCCATTTGTCGGAAAGGATGGATCGGCGTATGGGAAGCTTGCGGAGCAGGTGAAGAAGAGTTTCCTCGAAAAGTTCTGGATGGAAGAGGAAGGATATCTGAAGGATGTGCTGAACGGCACGTATGAAGAGAAGCAGTTTCGATGCAATCAGGTCTTTGTGCTGGCGCTTCCGTTTCAGATGGTGAGTCAGAAGCAGGGGCAGCGGATCTTACAGGAGGTCAAAGAAAAGCTGTATACGACAGCAGGACTGCGGTCATTGGAGATGGAGGATCCGGCGTTTCATCCATGGATCGGCGGAAGTCAGCCGGAGCGTGACAGGGCATATCATCAGGGGACAGTCTGGGGATTTCCACTTGGGGCGTATTTCCGCGCGGTGCTGAACTATTTCCCGAAGGAGGGAAAACAGGAAGTGCATCGCGGACTGGAGCGTCTTGCGAGCTGGATGCAGGAAGGATGCCTGTTTCATCTGGCGGAGATTTATGATGGTGCGGCGCCGGTGATGTCGAAGGGCTGCTATGCGCAGGCGTGGAGTGTCGGAGAGATTCTGCGAGTTTACAAAGAAATAGAGGGAAAGAAGATGAATGCGGTGGTGAAAAGAACGCCGGCGGAGTGGAAAAGCTTTTTTGAATCGGAAGAATTTGTGGAAAACTTTACGTATGAAGGGGATGACCTCGGTGTCTCGGTGAAGAAGAGCAGGGAATGTGATGGAAACTGGCAGATGCCGAAAAAGGATGAACAGTTTGTGACAGAGTGGAAGCTCTGGGCGCCGACAGCAATGGAGGTTTCGCTGGAGCTGTTTTCACGTGGCAGCAGCCGGGAGCACGGGGACCGAAAAATAGCCTCGATTGCGATGACGCGCGGTGAAAAGGGTGTCTGGAGTTGTGCATTGCAGGGAGCGCGGTATGGAACGTATTATACGTATCACATTCTGCACTCAGATGGCGTTTTTGATACGGTCGATCCGTACGGCGTGGCTTCCGGTGTTGATTCGGAGCGGAGTATGGTAGTAAATCTTGCAGAGACGGACCCGGTGGGCTGGGAGCAGGATAAAAGACCGGAAATCCGGCCGGAGGACCGCTGTGTGTATGAGCTTCATGTGAAGGATTTTTCAAGCGATCCGAATTCCGGTGTTTCGGATAAGCACCGTGGAAAGTTTCTGGCATTTACGGAAGAAGGCACAACGCTGAATGGAGACGGAATTCATGCGACAGGGCTCGATTATCTGAAGTCGCTTGGCATTTCTCATGTGCATCTGCTTCCTGTTTTCGATTTCGGAAGTGTGCCGGAAGACGATGCGGAAGCGTTCAACTGGGGCTACGACCCGGTGCAGTACAATGTGCCGGAGGGATCCTATGCAACCGATCCTTTCCACGGAGAGGTACGTATCCGGGAAATGAAGGAAATGGTTCAGGCACTGCATAAAGCCGGCATCGGCGTGATTATGGATGTGGTATACAATCATACGTATAATCTCGATTCGCCGCTTCAGAAAACAGTTCCTTATTATTATTACCGTGAATGGGAGGATGGCACGATTTCCAATGGCTCCGACTGTGGAAACGAGACGGCAAGTGAGCGGGAGATGTTCCGCCGCTTTATGGTTCACTCGGTTTGTTACTGGGCGAAGGAATATCATATCGACGGTTTCCGCTTCGATCTGATGGCACTGCATGACACGGAGACCATGAATGCGATCCGCACAGCTCTGAACCGGATGCCGCGCGGCGAGGAGATTCTGGTTTACGGTGAACCGTGGAAAGCAGCGGCAAGCGCAATGCAGGAGGGATATTTTCCGTCGGATAAACAGAATATCGGAAGGCTGATGGATGGCATTTCCATGTTCTGCGACGATACGAGAGATTCGATCAAGGGAAGCGTTTTTATTGCCGCAGAGGGAGGCTATGTCAATGGAAAAGAGCGTCTTTCCGCAGGAATACTTTCTGCGACAGATGGCTGGATGGACGGAAAAGGAGCCTACGAGCCGCGCAATGCGAGCCAGCTGATTCCGTATGTGTCGGCACATGATAATTATACACTGTGGGATAAATTAAAACTGTCCGATCCGAAGCGGAAGGAGGATGCGGAGCCGGATTTTGGCAAGATGGATGAGCGGACGCTTTCGATGAACCGTCTGGCGGCGGGCATTGTGATGACCTGCAAGGGAATGCCGTTTTTCCAGGCGGGTGAGGAATTTGCGCGCACGAAGCATGGCGAAGGAAACAGCTTCAAATCGTCGTGGCAGCTCAACAAAATTGACTGGACACGCGCCTTAGAGCAGGAAGAGCTGGTGGACTATTACCGTGGTCTTCTCGCTCTGCGCCGAAAATTTCAGGCATACGGAACGTGCGAGCCGGACTGTAAAAAGACATTTTTCCGTGAAAACCAGATCGCAGGTTACGAACTGGAATACCCGGATGGCCACGCAGTCTGCGTCTTCTACAATCCATGGGAAAAAGAAGCTTTGCAGAAACTTCCGGAAGGAAACTGGAAACTGCTCTGCGATGGAAAACGCTGCGCAGAGGATGGAGCAGAGATGAAAGAAAGCATGATGCTTCCGGCAAAATCGATGGTTCTGCTGGCGCGGGAGTAAAATTGTAAATTTTGTCCCTTTTTGTCGGAATGCTGTCTGCGGAAACGGGCATCGATCATTCTGCCAGGCGGCGAGCGGGAATCAATTGTTTTTCGTTTAACAGAAAAATGCACTGTGGAATTGTCCGACGACGTTCCACAGTGCATTTTTATGTTTATGTGAGCAATGAGTCAGGATCTGTGCTTACACGAGATCCTGGCGATATCTAAGAGTTCGGATCATTATTCGTCCACAACTTCCAGTACATCCATCGGGCAGGCTTTCGCGCAGATACCGCAGGCGATACATTTGGAAGCCGGATTTCCCTCGGTTTTTACGATCAGGCCAAATGGACAGGCCTTCGCACAGGCTCCGCATCCCGTACATTTTTTCTTGTTGATCATGTAAACGCCCTTCGGGTTCTGGGTAATGGCGCCTTCCGGACAGGCCTCGGCACATTTACCGCACTGCGGACAGGCGATCGGGCGGACAGCCTTTTTCTCTACGATCTGCAGACATGCCTTGTCCGGATCAAATACCTTATAAAATGCCTCAGAACATGCTCCCACACAGGCAAGACAAGCCATACAGGTGCTGCCTTTTTTTACTTTCAGTTTTTTCATTTTGTTTTATCCTCCGCTTAAAGATGTTGTTTTTCCTATTTTACCATTTTTGAACTTTTTTCTCAATGATATTTCCGGAATTTGCCATCTTTTTCCTGCTTGCGGTTTTGCTTCCGTTTCGCATGGCTTTGCACAGATACAAAAAATCTTAAGAAAGCAGACGGAAAAAAAGCAGTTTTTCTTCGGAAAATATACAAAAAGAAAAATCGGAAATTTGTTATGATGAAAAGGAAGAATGTACTCTCAATCATCTCACAAAATCAGGCACAGAAAGATTTTGGGAGTACACCATAAGATCGGGAGGGGGATTTTTCATGATCCGTGAAAACAATACACTGGAATGGCAAGAGATAGCAGAACAAAAAAGAATGACACAAAGAAGGATAATACAAAGAAGAGAAAGAGCACGGAGACGAAAAAGAAAGGTATGGCGGATCCGCGGGCTGCTATTGCTGTTCGGCTGTCTTCTGTTTTTGGGCGGTGTGCGGCGCTTCCGGCAGAATCCGATCCAGCGGTATGCGAAAGCAAACGGCATTTCAATGGATCAGTACCCGGAGGAGCTGTTGTCGCTTTACGAGAGAAACAATGAGACGGAGACGTTCGTCGAAGAATATCCGTTGAAAAAAGAGGAGGAGCCGGAGATTGACCTGAGCGACCTGTCATCCGCATCGGAGGTTCCGCTTCTCTTGCAGTGGGATCAGAGATGGGGCTATCACCGATATGCCGGTGAAGTGATGGGATTAAGCGGCTGCGGACCGACAGCACTTTCCATGGTTGCCATTTTCATGACCGGCGATATCACAAAAAATCCGCGCTGGGTCGCCGATTTTGCCTCACAGAACGGCTATGCCGTAGACGGCAGCGGAACCGCCTGGTCTCTGATGCTGGAAGGAGCCCGGCAGATCGGCCTTTCCAGCAAAGAAATCCCTGTGGAACGGGAACGGGTGGAAAACAACCTGCAGGCCGGAAACCCCATCATTGCCCTGATGGGACCCGGGGAGTTTACCAGCAACGGTCATTTTATCGTTCTTACCGGATTGCAGAATGGCAGACTGAAAATCAACGACCCAAACAGCAGAAAAAATTCCGAAAAAACCTGGGATATCGATCAGGTGCTGGAACAGACAAAAGCGGTATGGGTATATTACAAATAATAAAATAGAAGACATACCCATCAAAGCCTCCGAATACACTGTAAAAACAGCGTCTTCGGAGGCTTTTTGTGAGGGACTATATCGAAGAGCGTGCTGTGGAGACAGCAATTTACATGATTGAGACGAAAGCGACCGTACGGCAGACGGCGAAAAAATTCGGAGTGAGCAAAAGTACCGTGCATAAGGATCTGACATCACGTCTGGTACAAGTGAATCCGGGTCTGGCGGCAGAGGCAAGGAAAATTCTGGATGTGAACAAGTCTGAACGCCACATTCGCGGCGGCATGGCAACGAGAGAAAAATATCTGCATCAGAAGCAGAAGTGAACGAAAGTGAACCAAAGAAGCTCTTTCCTAATTGCCTCAAATAGGGTATGATAGAGAAAGAAAATTACGAAAACAGAGGGAATTTTATGAACGATTATATCCTGGAAGTCTGTGTGGACTCGGCGGAGTCGGCGCTTGCGGCGGCAAAAGGCGGGGCAAGCCGGCTGGAGCTGTGTCAGAATCTGGTGATCGGCGGAACAACGCCGGGTTCGAAGCTGTTTGAGGTGATCCGCAGACAGACAACCATTCCGATTCATGCATTGATCCGCCCGCGGTTCGGGGATTTCTGCTACACCCCATATGAATTAGAAGAAATCCGCGAGGAAGTCGCGATGTACCGCGAACTTGGTGCAGAGGGCGTTGTGGTCGGTGTGCTGAAAGAGGATGGAACGATGAATATGGCGGCAATGGAACAGCTGATGGAGGCAGCCGACGGCATGTCCGTGACGCTGCACCGCGCGTTTGATGTCTGCCGCGATCCCAAAGAAGCGCTTGAGCAGGCGGTATCGCTTGGTATGAACACCATTCTTACCTCCGGTCAGCAGAACAGTGCGGTAAAAGGAGCAGAGCTTCTCGCCGAACTGCAGCGCCAGGCGGCGGGACGCATCCGTATTCAGGCGGGCGGCGGTATCTGCGCGGATGCGATCCGCGAGCTGTATCCGAAAACCGGCGTGACCGCCTACCATATGTCCGGAAAAATCGAACTGGCGAGCCCGATGCAGTACCGGAAAGAAAATGTGAACATGGGACTTCCATCCTTAAGCGAATACACCCTCTACCGCACGGACGTCAAAGCCGTACGCAGCGCGAGAGTGGTACTGGAAGAACTTTAAGAAAATAAAAAAAGAAAAGAAAAGGACATAACATTATTATGAAAGCAAATACCATCAGCGGCCAGCGGCAGTATGCGTTCGTCAGCCAGTTTAACTACATCCGCGAAGCCGGAACGGAAGGCGAAGAAAAAGCAGCCTGCCGGATCGAAAAAGAACTTTCTGAAATCGCAGAAAAATGGGGGCAGGGCGAATTGCAGATCCGCCGCGAGCCGTTCGAGATTGAGACATGGCAGGTTGACGAAGCTGTCTTTACGGTCACAGAGCCATATGAGAAAACATACACCGTCCGCGGCTGCTTCGCGGCAGCCAATACCGCTCCGGAAGGCGTGGAGGCACCATTCCTCTACGTAGAAAACGGCGACCCGGTCAGCCTTTCCCATGCAGAGGGGAAAATCGTCCTGATCAACGGCGGTGCCAATGCAGAAAACTATGAAAAACTGGAAAAAGCAGGAGCCGTCGGATTTCTGATCCTGACCGGAACGCCACTGGACAAAGATGAGGACCGTCTGCCGGACTACCGCACCCTGCGCGGCGTAAAAAATCCGAAACTGCCGTGCGCCGTCATTCATTATCTTGATGCGATGGAACTGGTAGAACGGGGAACGAGCCGTGCACGCCTCGTTTTACAGCAGAAAAAAATCAGGAGAACGTCGAAAAATATCATCCTGCGCATCCCGGGAACCGAGCAGCCAGAGGAAATCCTGACGCTGACGGCTCATTACGATTCCGTTCCGCAGGGACCTGGTGCATACGACAACATGGCGGGCGCAGCGATCATCATGGAGCTGGCACACTACTTCGCCGAAAACCGCCCGAAACGGACACTGGAATGCATCTGGTTCGGCGCGGAGGAGCTGGGTCTCTGCGGAAGCCGGGCGTATGTGAAAGCGCATGAAGCCGAGCTGGCGCAGCACCGCTTCAACATGAACGTCGACCTCGCCGGACAGGCCATCGGCGGAACCGTGCTTGGCGTGGCAGCAACGAAAGAGGCATGCGACGCGATCATGGAGCACTTAAAACAGGCGGACAAAGGCGTATCGCTCATCAACAACATCTGGAGCAGCGATTCCAACACCTTCGCATGGAAGGGCATCCCGGCGATGACGCTGAACCGCGATGGTTTCGGCATGCATACCTGCCACGATACGATCGACTGGATCTCCGCCTGGTCACTGAACCGGAGCGCCGGTGTCCTGGGCGAAATCGCCGAGTATCTGGCGGATGCAGAACCATTTCCATTTGAAAGAGAAATCCCGGCAGACTTTGCGGAGAGATTAAAAGTTTATTTTGGAGAATAAAAAGGAGAGAACATCATGAGCAAAAAACCAGTATTAGTCATCATGGCAGCAGGAATGGGAAGCCGTTACGGCGGATTAAAACAGATTGATCCAGTTGACCCGTACGGAAATATGATTATCGACTTTTCCATTTATGATGCAAAACAGGCAGGTTTTGAGAAAGTCATCTTTATCATCAAAAAAGCCATCGACGAGGCATTCCGCGAGGGCATCGGCAAGCGAATTGAGAAATACATGGATGTAGAGTATGTTTACCAGGAACTCGACGTTCTCCCGAAAGGCTACGAAGTGCCGGAAGGCCGCGTCAAACCGTGGGGAACCGGTCATGCGATTCTCTGTGCGGCAGAAGCCATCGACGGCGCACCGTTCGCAGTCATCAATTCCGATGATTATTATGGAAGAACGGCATTCGAGGAGATCTACCGTCAGCTGACAACCGAGCAGGACGGCGCGACCTATCAGTACGCGATGGTTGCCTACGACCTGTACAAAACCCTGACCGACAATGGCCACGTAGCCCGCGGCATCTGCACCGCAGACGACCAGAACCACCTTGTCGGCATTCATGAGCGCACAAGAATCGAAAACCACGGCGGACAGGCCGAATACACCGAGGATGACGGCGCAACCTGGACCGGACTGCCGCAGGGAACCATCGTTTCCATGAACCTCTGGGGCTTCACACCGAGCATTCTGATCGAGCTGAAACGCCGCTTCCTGCCGTTCCTCGAGAATGTATACAAAACCAACCCGTTAAAAGGCGAATACTTCCTGCCGTTCGTTGTCGATGAACTGCTGCAGGAGAAAAAAGCGGAAGTCACCGTACTCCGCTCCTATGATAACTGGTACGGCGTAACGTACAAAGAAGACAAAGAAAATGTCATGGCAGCACTGCAGAAATTAAAAGACGAGGGCCGTTATCCGCAGAAACTGTGGGAAGAATAACAAACGAACGGTACTGGGAAATTTTCTCCATGAGTGCATCTTTCGCAATGAAAAGAAATCCTGTATAATGGATGGAAGGAAATGCAAGGAGAATACCAATGGATACCTTATATATTGTAATACCAGCCTATAATGAGTCGGAAAATATCAAAAGAACGATCGAGGAATGGTGTCCCGTCGTGGAGAAGCATAACGGCGGCGGTGCGTCCCGTCTTGTGATCATCAACGACGGAAGCCGCGACGATACGTATGAAATTGCTTCAGCAGAGTGCGAAACCCACCCGTTGCTCACCGTGCTGACGAAGCCAAACGGCGGCCACGGTTCCACCGTTCTGTACGGCTACCGCTATGCACTTGAAAACGGTGCGGACTATATCTTCCAGACCGATTCCGACGGTCAGACCGATCCGGAGGAGTTCGAAAAGTTCTGGCAGATCCGCGAGGGCTACGACGCCATTTTCGGAAACCGCACAAGCCGCGGCGACGGCTTTTCCCGCGCTGTCGTGGAAAAAGTGCTGTGCGCGGTGCTCTGGACCTATTTCCACGTATCCGTGCCGGATGCAAATGCCCCGTTCCGTCTGATGAAAACAGACTACGTGGCCGAGTATCTGCCGCTGATGCCGGAAAACTACAATCTGCCGAACGCACTGCTGACTGCCTTCGGAGCGTATTTTCACCGGAAAATCCGTTTCATCCCGATCAGCTTCAAGCCGCGTCAGGGAGGAACAAATTCCATCAACATCCGTAAAATTGTAAAAATCGGCCGTCAGGCGCTGCACGATTTCTGTGAGATTCAGAAAGCGGCTGCGAAAAAAAGAGGATAAAAAATAATATAAGAGAAGGAACGTATCCCATGTTTCATGAGATACGTTCCTTCTTTTTGTATGCTTATTTTTTATTATGGACCTTATTTTTAATAGAAGCGATGCGATCTTTTCTGATTCATGGAATCCTTTAGTGCCAGAAGTGATTCGATCAGGATCAGAAGCAGGATCACAGCGATCATGACTGCGAGGATCTGATTTGTTCGCTGATGGAACCAGGAGCCGATTCCTGTGTGTGCAGTCTGTGTATTCTCGGTCTGTGCGGCATTTTCAAGAGCTGCAGTTTCCGAAGTAATAATCTGTGCATCCGGGTCTGTTGTTCTGACAGATGGTACAATCTGCGTTGCGGCTGGAAGCTGGCTGGAAGAAGTAACAGCGGATGCGGTAACTTCCGGGTGATGGTGGAAAGATCAACTTCTTCGTCTTCTGTAACAACTGCGCTGGCAATCGGTTCTGCTGCGATCGGTTCGGATGCAGGAACCTGTTCCGGTGCGGTTTTGGATGCAGGAGCTGCGGTTTCCGGAAGAATATTTTCCTGTGCCGGCTGTTCCGAAGCAGATGGCTGTACCACGGTTGGGGTTTCTGCCGGTGCGGATGGCTGTTCCGGAACGGATGGTTCTGGAGCGGCCGGTTCTTCCGGAACTTCCGGTGCAGATGGCTCTTCTGGAAGAGATGGCTCCGGGTCAGTTGCCGGTGTTTCCGGGATTGCGGTACAGTAAACAAGAGAAGTCATCGCCGCCGAAGAATCCGTAATCACAACGGAACCGCCATTGGAAACGGCCTGTCCATTAACATAGAAGGAAATCTGATCCATATCCAGTGTGTAGCCAGGTTCCGTAACCATCGATACGGAGAACGTTCCGTTTACTTCCTCGACCGGTTCGCTGTTCTGATACAGGACATAGGAACCATCATCGGAAAGATATGACATGGTGACCGGCGCATCCATTGTGGAATCCTGAAATGTCAGGGCAGCATCGGTAAAAGCAAGGGCCGCCTGATCGGTGTTCAGATAGAATTCCAGGTCCTGTGCATCGTAATGGGTGAAGTGAATGGTAATTTCACCGGCGTCTGTATTTTCTGCACTTGGAACTGTCTCGGCTGCTGCCGAATACGGAGCGGAAAAAAATAATCCGGCCGCCAGGAGGCCTGCCATTCCGAATCTCAGAATCAAATTTCCTGTGTGTTTTTTCGTTGTCTGTGTGCTGTGTAACATATGACATCCTCCTTTCACCTGATCGGTTTCTAATGTCGGTCTGTTTTATTTTCCTGCGGTAAGTTTCACGTATAAAATTGAAAGAAAAATAATTGATAAAATATAAATTTTCTTTCTTTTTAAAGATTATACCA
>NZ_QUED01000023.1:0-64882 GCF_003477865.1 Blautia sp. AF34-10 | reverse complement strand
TTGATAAGATAAAATACAAGAAGTCAAATTTATATAAAGTCAAAGAAGTCAAGAGGAGATTTGCATGAACGAATTTATATCAAATTCAGGCACACTAATAAATCCTGACAGCGTTTACGATCAGGAAAGATTCATCAATATACTTCAAATCATTTTACAGAAAAAAACACAAAAAGAATTATCTGAACAAACAGGCTTAAATAATGCAACCATTTCACGAATGCTCAACGGTGCCCGATCTGGAAGACCATATAAAAGCACTATTGATAAAATTGCAAAAGCCATTGATGATCCAGAACTTATCCAAGAGTTATATGATGCAACGGGATATTCTTCTAAGAAAATACGGGAACGAAAAAAGATAATTGCAGACAATGGATTTTCTCTGGATCTCTCTACTGTTCAGGTGCATGAAAAATTTTTTTCTACCTTAATGCGTGGACTTTCCATGATGACAAGTCTGCATAAAGTTGAATGGACAATAAAATCCGGAACACCCAGATCATACGATTATTTAATTGAATTAAAAGAGGGAAATATAGATTATTGGTATATTAGATATGTAGATAGAATTACTTCTGATGAAGAAAGAAAAAAAGCCTTAACTGCCATTTATGGAGAATTTGCAAAATTGAA
Source organism: Blautia sp. AF34-10 (assembly GCF_003477865.1). NCBI lineage: Bacteria > Bacillati > Bacillota > Clostridia > Lachnospirales > Lachnospiraceae > Blautia > Blautia sp. AF34-10. The sequence goes on along the minus strand of NZ_QUED01000023.1, from coordinate 64,246 downwards.
ATTGGGCGGAAAAATCAAAGTTTCTTGCGCCACTCCTTCTTACGAAGATTATGATTATTTTGTTACAATTCCGCCATATCAATTAAATACAAATGCTTCAATTATACATTTTGATTCTGAACTCGAAAGATTTGCAGACGAAACCTTTTTAGAGACAGCTTTACCACTTAAAGAAAATATTCCTGTTAAGGATTTTTGTAATCTTACCGAATCACTGATACTATAACTTTTTGATTTTATCACAGAGAGAGTTACTTATGGCTCTCTCTTTTTTTAACACTTCCTCCTCCCACGTTCCAACTCATTATGGCTAATCATTTTCTAAAGCAAGTATCGCCTAGAGTAACTCAAAATCCCTTTTCTGGATTATGATTCTCTGACAAACTTGATAGAGATTACGATTCTCCATACCCTCAATATCACAAAATATCAAATTTTGCTATTAGCTCATAATAAATTTTCGCAGCTTTCTGTTTTTACACTCATGGTTATCAAAAGTTTTTTTTAACCATCTGCTTCTATCGACTACAGATTTAAAATTTTATTATTCAAAAAAAATAAAAGTGCATTCCACAAAAATACCTATCACCAAAAATATAATGGACACTTCTATTCATTATATTTGCACCGACAACTAGAAGTTGTTTTCCTGCCAACGCCTTTCCAACAGCATAAACTCCCAATAGCATTTTGATGATATAAAAATACTTCTTTCATCGTTGAAATAAAATACCTTGTAAATAGAATATATGTGGAATCTCTGTTTCTCATAAGTTTCTCAATTACCCCAGAGCAAGATCCACCTGTGTTTAACAATATTGTCTTTCCGACAAATATTCTTTCATCAGGTTTATATCTTGCTGGGGATTCCCCAAACCCATTCTTTCTATTTATGCCGAGATTACTGTACACATTAGAGCAAGATCCACCCCGGTAATACCATATCGCTATTTTAGCATTATGGCATTTTCCGGATGTTGGAATCTTGCTAAGGATTGTGCTCCCTAGTTCCTCACATTCAGCATAAATATATGATTGGTTCCTCGAATTTCTTCGGTCACAGCACAGGGAGAAAAAATAGGCTAAACAGCCTATATCCCTGTGAAATCACCATGTGATTATAAAATAGCAAGGACAGGAAGTGTGGATACACTTCCGCAAAATTGCCAATTTCGGAGCCATATCCAAAATTGAAAAATACATAAAAATCAAAAATCCGAAACCTTACTCGATATCCAAATTTATAATTTTTACAGATTACAAAAAAACCAATATGAAAATTTTACAAATTTTGTAACACATGTAAAATTCCCATATTGGTTTTCATTCATCTTTTATGGATTTGGAATATTCTATGTTTTCAAATATTTTACTTTGAGCAAAAAACAGCTCTATAAACTTTTATCATTGCATTTTCTGGTATAATTTCATCAACTCTCCCACACAATCTGCTTCCGTCATTTTTGTACTAAAGCCATACGCAGCCATAACAGCTTTATCATTTGCAGTATGTGCTCGTCGTAACTCGGCTGGCATTGTTAAAGGATCATATAAAGCCGCAAGATTACTACTAGGATATAATGTTCTTGCTTTCAAAATTTCCTGTGCCGATTTTTCAATTTGTTCCCGATTCTTCTCCGTTACTACAGGCCACGGAAAATTGTTATACACTATTGTGTTTGAATAACTATAATCACTTTTTAATCTTCCACACACTGCTCGCATCCATGCCATGTGAACATTCGACATCAATACACCAAATTCATAAAATGATGCATTGGGCATAGTGAATAATTTGTCTCCCGGAATAATTTCACCATCTAAATAATCCATTGGAATATATCTACGATTCTGAGAAGAAACTTTGGGAATCGCAATATATTGATTTTTATGTTCAAGTATTGATGCAAATAAAGTTGGATTCTCAGCCGCTTTTTTTGTGTTCGCTCTTGTACTACTAAGTCTAAATTCACGTACTTTATTCACTCGTTCTAATATCATCGGACATTTTTTTAATAATCCAGGATCAGCTCCAACAAGCCAAATACAATATCTCGGCTTTCGATCAATAAAATCTTTTCCCATCATATAATGTCTAAAAAACGGAGAAGCCTGTGGTTCTTTTTCCAAAAACTCTTCCTTTTCCTCTTCCGTCAATATTAAAAATCCACCATCAATTGCTTGCCCACCTAATGCTATTTCAGGAACATTACACAATGGTTTCATTCTTTTTTCAATGAATATATTTTCTGCATCAAGCAAATATCCATTAATATTATTCGCCGGAATTGCGTTCTCACCTGAATAAATTATTTTCTGCTTATTATTTACAGCTCTGCTAAAGCCAACAATTACACAATGAACATGCGCTTTTATTGACGCTTCACTATCCCATATAAATGTTCTGTATGCAAAATCAATGTGTACACCTGATTCAAAAAGCGGTTTCCAGAGAATCGAAACACTTTCTCCCTGTGTAATTGAATTAGTTGATACCAATGCTGCTCTGATATTATAATTTCCCATATAGTCAGCCGCTTTTTTATACCAGCAACTAACATAATCAAGATTTCCTATACTCTTCCATCCTTCAAATATCTTCTCAACATCTTCCTTCTGCTCCGACGCCATCCAACGTGCTCCTACAAATGGCGGATTTCCCATTATAAACGATAATTTTTCTGCAGGAATTACATCATTCCAATCAATTCTTAATGCATTTCCTTCTGTAATATTTACATATGTCTTTAAAGGAAGAAAATCGTCATTAAATCCATACACAATATTTTTCGTTTCTTCCAACATTTGAGATTCTGCAATCCATAAAGCCGTTTTCGCAACTGTAACTGCAAAATCGTTAATCTCTATTCCATAAAATTGCTGAATAGAAACTCTAATTGGATTATTTACCTCTACCAATGTCATTTGTCCGCCAACTTTTTCCTTTATCACCTCATTCTCCAAACGACGAAGCGACAGGTATGTTTCTGTAAGGAAATTTCCGGAACCACACGCAGGATCAAAAAATGTAAGTGATGCCAATTTATTTTGGAATTCTTCCAATTTTTTATCTCTGGTACGCTTCACTTGAATTGCTCTAATACTATCAAATTCCTTCTGCAAATCTTCCAAAAAAAGAGGACTAATAACTTTATGAATATTTTCAATAGATGTATAATGCATTCCTCCTGAACGTCTGGTCTCAGGATTTAATGTAGATTCAAATACCGCTCCAAATATAGTTGGAGAAATATCACTCCAGTCAAAATCTTCTGACGCTTTTGTAAGAAGTAATTCTTTAATTTTCTCTGTAAAAGGTGGTATCTCAATAGTTTCATCAGCAAATAACCCACCATTTACATACGGGAACTGAGCAAGATCTTCCTCTAAATACTCGTCTCGCTCTGATACAGGTGTATCCAATATCTTAAATAATTCTATTATAGCTCTCCGGCAATCCTTTACTTCATATGTTTCCAAATAATCATGGAACATATTTCTCTTTCCAAAAATACCAGCATCTTCTGCATACAAGCAAAAAACAATTCGCACACATAAAGCATTCAGGCTCTTTAGTTTATGCTCTCTTTTTTCTCTCTGCTCAAGTGTTTCATCCTTTTCCTTAATATCTGGTATACGATATTGTTTTAAAAACGCATCATAAATAAGCCCAACAATACCTCCTGCTTTTATTGATACTTCCATTTCATGCGATATTGTCTTTACTTCCTTTTTCACCAAGAAGTCCAACAATGGATATTTGCTTTGTAATTCATCTAAAGCAATCTTTGTCGGTTCTGGCTGTTTCTGGTTCATATCATAAATCCAAATTTCAGCAAAATTTGACGTAACAATCCACCGAGCTCTTTCATCAAAAGTCAGCTTTCCATTATATCTGTCTGCCTGTTCAAATGGAGTAAGATCAACATCTCCTGAATTCCTGATTTTCTGATCCAATGCTTTTCCAAGACTCTTCTGTTCAATAATTACTCGTGTTTCAGGAATATACACATCAATACGTTTTGTATTTCCATCAATTACAACTTTCTTTTCAAAGTTCAAACGTTCTGTCACATTATCCATTCCCAAAACATTCGTCAATAAATCAATCCAATAAGAACGTCCATCTTCATCTTCTTTCCCTTTTCCCATCCATCGGTTTACAAATTGACGGGCAGCCTCTCTTTGTTCTGCATCTGTCATGCTTTTTTCCTCCTAAATAATCGTGCATTCACAAATCTTTCTCCGACTATTTTTACATATCATATCCACAGTATATCATAAAATTATTACAGAACAGCATTCATATATCATTATTTGTATTGTGTCTGCACACAAGGAACTTCTACCGCCAAATCATAATAATATTGATACATGATCATGTTATCTTTTGCTTCTATATACACTCTCTGAGCTTCTTTCAGCAAGTTATTCCAAATATCTTTCCATTCACTAGGAGCCGAATCTAAAAACCACATATTATTAAATGACATTTCTATCGTCCCCCATAAATCATCTTCTTTACGCTCAGTTTTTATATTCATCTGCATATTTCGTGCAATTTCCAATGCATCTTTTTGTAAAAAAGTGAATTTCACTACTTTTTGAGGATCTGGAACTTTCTTAAAACGACGCATATGAGCTTCTGCCTTTTTAATAATTGTTTCCAATTGTTCATCATGCCATTTTTTATCCTCTAGTATTTCTTCTTCTGACATTTGCGCTTTTTCTTCATTAATTTCTCTTTGCATTTCTTCCAATTCATGCTGTGCAATATCATAATATTTCTTTTCAATCACCATAATCTCTCAACTCCATAAAAAAAGAAACAGTCAACATTTTCGTTACAACTGTTTCCTTTATTTTTGAAGTCCCCGGAGCATTTGTATCACTACATTCTGTTCTTTTTCATCAAGATTATTCCAAATATTCAGAACCTCTTGTTGTGATTCTGATAAGCTTACTGGAACATCCATTCCGGCAAAGAATTGTGCCATTGTTACTCCCAGTGCATCACATATCTTTTCTACAGTAGGCATAGTTGGTAAACTTTCTTTAGCAATAATTTTTCCAATCGAAGATTGAGATATACCAGTCAATTGTGACAGCCGATATTTACTCATATCACGTTTTTTACATAAAGCTATAATATTGTCCGCAATATAATCCTCTGTACGCAAGTAAATACACCTCTTTCCGATAGTAGTTACCTTAATTGTAACTAGAAATCCGCAAAATTATTAGAGATGTATCTTACAAGTATTTACTAAGGGAAACAGTAGTATTAAAACAAAAAAAATAGAACTATATAAAGTTGTATTCCATTAATGTCAGCTTATTATCTAAATGCTCATATTCTCTTTGTATTTCTTCAATTTTATCATATAGTTTCAGCACTGTCGAACCCTTTATCATTTTATTCTCTTGGCACATCTGCCGGAATTTTTCTTTGTACTCCCGCAGTACTCTTCCTTTTTCCTCTAATTCCTCCAGTGTTTTGATTTCCTCTTTATCTGCCATGTATTTTCCTCCCAGACATAATTTTTAATACATAAATGATAACCCTTTTTTCGCTGTTGTTCAATTACAACTTATCGCCTTTTTCTCCCATCAATCGACAATCTTCTTTTTGCTATATACATATGATATACTTCTCTTTATACAATCAATTGCTGTTGTATAGCTCACCATTTTTTCTATCTACAACACAAAAAAGTCAAGTTGTGATGGAAAGGAGGTGAGGACATGGAAATAAATTATGCACTTATTGGCAAACGTATAAGAGAAACCCGCAAACAACGAGGATTATCTGCCGAGGAGCTGGCTGAAATTGCTGATCTTTCTACTGTTTATATAAGCTATATTGAAAATGCCAAGCGTAAACCCAGTTTAGAATCTTTAATCAAAATTAGCAACGCACTTGAAATTACTATTGATGAATTACTCTATGGGAACTTGTTATACAATCCTACGGAATATCAAACTGACATTGATTTATTAATGGCAGATTGTACCAGCACTGAAAAACGTTACATATTCGAGGTTCTTTCAGCCATAAAAAACATTTTACGAATCAATGATTGGCATCTATCCTCAAAACACAATTACGATGCTGATAACCCGAATGATTATTAAATCATTCAATAACAATCAAATATCTATTTCTACATAAACCATCCGTTAATCACTTAACCGATGGTTTATGTCTTTTTCAATCCAAAAATTCTATGATAGTTATATCAACTATAAAGGATGTCGCTATTGATGAAAGAAAGTGAAGAACGAAGCAGTAATATTGATGAACAGAAAGCCAGAATCCGGCAAAGATACAAAGGTATTGATCCAGAAGAACTGGAAGTAATTCCGGCACTTCCACCAGAGGATATTTTTAAAACAGAAAAAAAACTACGAGTAGCTGTATATGCAAGGGTATCTACGGATGATCCACGCCAAACATCCTCATATGAATTACAGAAAAATCATTATCAGGATGTAGTAAATAAAAATCCGAATTGGATGCTTGTAGAAATATATGCCGACGAAGGCATTTCCGGCACTTCGCTTCAACATAGAGATGCATTCAAAAAAATGATTAAAGATTGTGAAGGCGGAAAAATTGATTTAATCATAACAAAAAGTGTATCCCGATTTGCAAGAAACGTTGTTGACTGTATCCGATATGTACGAGAGCTTTCTTCACTCCGTCCACCCGTCGGTGTATTTTTTGAAACAGAGCATTTAAATACTCTTGATCCCAAAAGCGAAATGATTCTGTCATTCATGTCAACACTTGCGCAGGAAGAAAGTCATACCAAAAGTGAAATTATGAATTCTTCCATTGAAATGCGTTTTCGTCGGGGAATATTCCTTACACCTCCTCTGCTCGGATATGACCAAGACGAAAATGGAGATCTTGTAATCAATCCACATGAAGCTAAAATTGTGCAGCTTATTTTTTATATGTATCTTAATGGAAGCAGTACTCAACAAATTGCTGATTCTTTGACAGAACTCGGTTGTAAAACAAAAAAGAATAATGATGTCTGGTCATCCAGTACCATACTACAAATCCTTCAAAATGAACGCCATTGTGGGGATGTTCTGGCGAGAAAAACATGGACTCCGAATTATCTTGACCATAAATCAAGGAAAAACAATCAAGACCGTAATCAATACAGAAAAGTCGGACATCATGAAGCTATTATCTCCCGAGATGATTTCATAGCTGTTCAAAAATTAATTACAAATGCGAAATATGGAAATAAAGAGATTTTACCAGAATTACATGTGATACAAGAAGGCTCTCTAAGTGGATTTATAAGCATTAATCCAAGATGGTCTGGATTTAAATCCAGAGACTACTTTGAAGCATCTCAAAGCGTCCTTAAACCGGCAAATATGAATGCACCTGATACAATTACTGCTTCCGCCGGTTCCTTCGATTTAAGAGACTATGAAGTTGCTAGAGGACAATTTTTCTCCTCGGTTGGTCGGATTTCTGTTTCTTTTTCATATAAACAGATCTCTTTTAACAAAGATGCTATACGGAAATTTCCAAACATAAAATTTGTCGAAATGCTAATACACCCGAGCTCAAAACTACTTGCTATTCGACCATGTTCCTCTGAAACAAAAAATAAAGTGCAGTGGTCACGTCTCAAAGATGGTCAACTTATTCCAAAACCAATTTCCGGTGCTGCATTTTTGCCAACATTATACGAGATATTTAAGTGGGACAAAAAATGCAAATATAGAATATTAGGAGTTGCTCACCAAAAAGACAATGAAAATGTCTTATTTTCAACATGGACGATACAGAAATACGAATCCCGACAAGTACCAACGACGTATCCGCCCCCAATAACAACACGCCTGATACAATATCTGATTCTAAGAGTGTGTTAGCTTATCCTGCCGACTGGATGAATAGCTTCGGTAATAATTACTATACTCAGTCTCAAGCGCCAGAATTAACAGAATTTACAGTGGACAAAAACTGGCAAACTGCTTCAGAAAGTAAACCTTATAAAGAACCCGAGCTACAAACCACTCCTAAAGAAACCATTATACAAAATATAAAGAATATTATTACAGAAATTAAAGGAGACACCCAATGAGCGAGCAACCTATAAATCAATGGAATATGACTACAGAACCTTCTGATATGATGAAAATCAACACACCTATGCCAATAACAGTCGCACCCAGCCCCTCAAATCAAATGGAAGTCATTGACGATGATTCTTTCAGCTATGACGGTTATCAAGTTGTACGTGGCGAATTCTTCGCTCATATTTACGAACCTTCGTTTACGTTTAATAACTACAAGGTATCTGTAAATACCGCCTGCATAAAAAAGCTACCCGATGTCGAATATGTGCAAATATTAGTCAATCCCATTGAAAAAAAACTGGCTGTCCGTCCCTGTCGAGAAGAAGAAAAAGACTCTTTTCGTTGGTGTTCCTCTGGAAAAAAGCGTTCGCCAAAACAAATCACCTGTCGAATTTTCTTTGCTAAAGTGATATCTCTCATGGATTGGAATCCTAATTATCGGTACAAGATTCTCGGCAAATTAATTCGTTCTGGCAATGAAATACTGTTCATTTTCGATTTAACTTCACCTGAAATATTTCCTCGTACACTAAAAGACAATGGAACTGTAACCACTGCTAGGACACCTTCTTATCCTGAAGAATGGAAGAATCAATTCGGTATTCCAGTGGAAGAACATCAGAAATCAATGCAAGTCAATATATTTGAAGGCTACGCAGTATTTGACATACAAGAAAAGAAGAAGGCAACTGATAAATCCATAGAAAAAGCAAAAGAACCATCAACAGCAGAAAGTGAGGAAAAATCCTATGAACAACAAACACTCTTCCCATCCACTAATATGTATTGACTTTAAAAAGAATCGTATACGAATCCACCGCAATACACTCCGTCAAATTGGTAACCCAGAATATATTCAACTTCTTGTTAATCCTGATCAAAAAATGATAGGTATAAAGGCTAGTTGTGCAGAGGATAAATTGGCACATAAAGTTAAGGATTATTTTGTCATCAATGGTAACAGTTATGAATTGTACAGCCGAGAATTACTATATTCACTTTCCCAGCTTAACCTTTCTTGGGAGAAATTTAACATTTTTCGTTTAGAAGGCAATATTTACCCAGATAAGAAAATAGCTCTATTTTCCATGGATAACATCATCACAAAACTGCCACAAACAGAATTCAAATCAGAAATAATGGGAGATGAGTATGCGCAATTATAGTATATATACATTAAAACAAAACTAGAATTCACCAATTTGTATCAATATCTCAGTGAAAAAGATTATAAACAACTTGAGCAACAGATATTATGTCATTCCTATCACACCCCCATCTGCACATGGAATGGTATTGTCATTAATGGTATAGAAGCATATGAATTATTTCGTAAACACAGTATTCCTTTCCGAATAAAAAGACTCCATTTTTCCAGTAAAGAAGATGTAATTTCATGGATATGTGCTGACCAACTTAAACGAGAGGATTTAACCAATATCAATAAAAAATACCTGATTGGGAAAAAATATGATGCTGAAAAAATTTTAGTTTCAAGACAACTTTCATCTACGAATATATCTCATATTTCCGGTGCAAGCATCGCAGCAAAAAAAATATCCGAAGAATGTAATGTAGCAATGGCTACCGTTTACAAATATTCTGCTTACAGTAGTGCACTAGATATAATTGATGAAAAAGTTCCGGATCTTGTCAAACGAGTTCGTTCTGGTCAGCTTTGGATTTCCCAAGCTAATATTATTGAACTTTCAGGATTATCAAAAGAGCAGCTTTTAAATCTAAATAACTACCTTCTTGCCGAAAAGATAGAACATCTCAGTTATCATGATATGAAAAGGGAATTACTGTGGAATAATTACGCCAAACCAATATTAAAGAAAGAATCTTCCGTTTCTATTCCATCTATACGCAATCTGCCACAATTTGATCCAGATGCGGAAATTGCAAGTCTTACGTTGACGATTCCCTCATGGAACAGTTCTATCGAAAGAGTATTAAAAGTTTCAGATTTTAAAATTGCATCTGATACAGCAAAATATAAGCTTAAATATCAGCTTATGTGCCTAATATCAACCACAAATAATATTTTGAAAAAATTGGAGGAAATATAATTATGGATGGAAATACCGAAGATTTACAAAAGTTTGTTCCCCAAGTGCATTTTGAGCAAATACCTATTAAAAATTTATGTTCAAATCAAGATTACCAACGTAATCTTTCTATCAAACACGTTCAGCGTGCTGCAGCTAATTTTGACCTTTATCAGATAAACCCTGTAAAAGTAAGTAGACGTGATGGGATAAATTATGTGTTCAACGGACAACACACTATAGAAATTGTCGCTCTCGTCTCTGGATCAAGAGAAACTCCTGTCTGGTGCATGGTTTATGATGATCTTGTTTACACTCAAGAAGCAGATATTTTTGCAAATCAGATGAAATATGTCAAATCGTTACTACCTTATGAAATATTCATGGCTAATATTGAAGCTGGTAATGATAGAGAACTTATTATTCGTGACCTTGTTGAATCATATGATCTCTCTATTACTTCTTCCTCTCGCCCCGGAGGTATATGTGCTGTATCCACTTTAATTAATATCTATGAAAAATATGGTTTTCACACTCTTGATCGTGTTTTACGCCTTTGCGTTGCCACATGGGAAGGCGCGCCTATGTCCTTTAGCTCCAATATGCTTAATGCTATTGCCCGTCTGGATAATGCTTATGGAGAAACAATGAAAGATGACACATTTAAAGAAAAAGTAGGACGTGTCTCTGTCAGAGAAATCAGTCGTACTGCCAGAGAACGTCGTGCCGGTTCATTAGGGTTTGCAGAAGCTCTTTTACTAGAATACAATAAAAAATCCAAGTATTCACTTCCTTTTGAGAAATTATACACTCATAAAACACCCAAAAAAAGAGAACAATCAACTGAAGATGAATCCGGTCAAAGTTCCACTCCAGAAGGTCAGTTAGATTTATTTTCTACGGATCAGGACAACACTCAGGCTCTGCCAAACGAATAGCGCAGAGCCTTCAGCCTCGTTCTATCCATACTTTCAAAAGAATACCCTACTCTAAGACTCCCTTTCATGCAAGCACTATTTTATCTTATTCCAAATTCATCATCCGCTCCATCCGCCACCTTATATATGAATATCCATTCCAAATATTTGCTTTTACCGGATACTCTTTCCTGTAAACAAATACAGTGTGATATTTAACAAAATGCATTCTACACCAGTTATGTATATCCTTCATATATATGTTATTTATACCGTTCACCCACTGTTCTAAAAACCATATGTCTTTATCTGACAATAACTCCATTATGAACAGTACATTATAATATTGAATGACACCTACTCTCTTCCTTTCCTCTATTAACCTTTTACACAATAACCTATACTTAATGTTCATATCGTTCCTATGCCTTCCCTCTAATCTATATTTTCCATCCTTATATACGTTATATATATAATTGTTATATAGTACATATAAGTGCGGATAATAATTCAAACGTTTCCGCTCCGCGCACTTCGCCGATAATTACACGGTTCGGCCGCATACGCAAAGCTGCGCGGATCAGATCGCGGATCGTAATTTCTGTTCCTGATTCCAGATTTGCCTCTTTTGCTTCCAGCCGCACCAGATTCTCCACACCCTGGATCTGCAGCTCTGCATTGTCTTCGATGGTTATGATGCGCTCGCCCTTTGGAATGTAGGCGGAAAGCACATTCAGAAATGTCGTTTTGCCAGATCCGGTCGCCCCGCCGATCATCATGCTGTAGCGGGTCCGGACGAGAGCCTGCAGAAACTCTGCCGCCTCTTTTGTAATACTCCCGATGGAGACCAGAAATTCCATCGTCACCGCCTGCTCCGGAAAGCGGCGGATGGTCAGAATCGGTCCGTTTAATGCGACCGGTTTCATGACAACGTTGACGCGGTCTCCATTTTCCAGCCGTGCATCCACAATCGGATTCTGTTCATTCACCACGCGGTTGCACCGGCCTACAATCTGCTGAATCACATCCTCCAGCTTTTCTGCGGAGGTAAAGCTTTTGCCGTATCTCTCGATTCTGCCGTTCCGTTCCACGAAGATATGCTGATAACCGTTTACCATAATTTCGGTAATTCCCGCATCTTCCAGCAGCTCCTGCAGGACATCGAGCCTCCGCACACTGTAGAACAGCTGTCTGCGCAGCTCCGCCTTCTGTGCCACCGGAAGATACCGTGTTTCTTCTTCCCCTAAAATCAGACCGTCAATCTCTTCGAGAACCTCTCCGTCATCCGGTTCGGATGCGATATCGATCCGCTCCATCAGTTTTCTCCGCAGAATTTCCGGCATTGTCATGTTTCTTCTCCTCTTCTGCCGTCCCGCAGAATCTGACGCACATAGTCGCCCAGCTCGCTCCAGACAAGCTCCTCAAAGTAGGCTTTTCCCGTCCGGTTTGCCGTGTGGAACGGAACGTGGATTTTCCGCATCTTGTCCAGCACCGACTGGCAGTCCCACCGGCGCAGCAAATTTTCAAACTGCTCCATTTTGGCCGCAGAAATCACATCATTCCTTATCGGAACGTAAATTTCATTGCAAAAATCCAGGATCTGATACAGATCCGCCACGCCATCCCCGAGGTCGAGAATCAGCACTTCATAGCTGCTGTTCTTCTCGATCTCCTGAAACAGCCATTTCCATTCTTCATATTTTGCAGTCTGAATGTCCATCGGCGATGCGGCGGGCGGCAGATAATCCAGGTTCTGCATTGACTGGACCATTCCGCCCAGTTTGTAGATGATGCCCTGATTTTCCTGTCTCGCATAATACAGAATATCGCTCATTCCCCTGTCGTAGCTGCATTCCAGCAGCCGTTCAAATCCGGAATAGCTCTCCATATTGAGATACAGCACTGCCCGCTCCTTCGCCAGAATCTGCCCCATCGTCAGGGCAAACGAGGTCTTCTGCGTCCGTCCGACCGGCGAATAAATGCCGATAATACGCATTTCCTTTTTCGGCAGCAGTGCAGGCGATGTATCGACACCATTTTCTACGCCGTAGCACGCCATGACCTCGCGGATCACCTTTTCCGACGACTGGTATTTGTAGACCGCCGGATACTGATCCAGCACCGGACTGTGTACGCCCTCAGACAGAATGATAATCTGACGAATCGGATACCGGCGGATCTCTTCTTTCATCGCTTTATCCGAAATCAGAAGAATCTCTGTTTCGTTATTCTTTGCGAACTCCAGAAACATCTCCGCACTGGAAAACGCATGCACTTCGAACGGAATATTTCTCTTCTGGTTCAGATATTCCATAAAATTGCGTGCATATTCCATTTCCGTGTCACAGACTGCAAAAACACTCTTTTTCTTTGCAGTATTCAATAAAATCCCCCAATCCAGAGCAGCACTCCCATCAGCACGGGAACGGAAAAATGGATGCACTCCATGCCCCACTTCCCATCGTAATAGGGAACCGGCTCTGTTTTTTTCTGGTATTTTCTTTTGGTAAAATAAGTTTGGAAATAATTGAAAAATTTGGTAAGACGCTGCGGTAAATTTCCGCAGACGAGAATGATTCCGATAGATAAGACCGCTCCAGACAGGAACGACACAATCATACATTTCAGGATCGCTGGCACACCGAGAAAGCCTCCAACAGCGGATAGGAGTTTGATATCTCCCGCGCCCAGCATATGAAAATAGAACAGAATGTAAAGTGCGAGTATCGGGAAAAGCATCCCAAAAAGAAAAATACCCGCTCCCGCGGCGCCATAGCGGATGAGCTGTGTAACCAGCCCGGCGATCCATGCGGTGATAATCCATTCATTTGCAATTCTGCGTGTTCTTAAATCCATCCATACCGCCCCTGTCGCAACTGTCAGTACCAGACAGTGCTGCAAAGACATTTTGTCTCTCACCTCCCGTTTCGTTTGGGTCAACTTGATTGTGAGGTCATTATAGTTGCCTCTTTTCGATTTGTCCAGCGGTTTTCGGCAACTTTTTCCGGTTTGTGAATTGCCTCCAAAAACGGGATGAAAATTTCTCACACCAAAAAGAAAAATCGTGTGAAAGGTTTTCCGTTTTTCGCGGATTCGTAGAATCGTATCGCAATTTCGCCGCTGCTTTTTGGCTATTATTTTATGATCCTTTTTTGCAAGAAATTTTCCAGCCGCATCACAGCAAAAAGAAACAGACCAGAACTTTTTTCTTCGTTCTGGTCTGCTTCCATACAGTTTTTTCTGTTTTTACTGAATAAAATCCGCATACTCCGCTCTGCTGACCTTCTTCAGATCCTCCGGCGCCATGCACAGCGTGGTTCCGATTCTTCCCCCGCTCACGTAAACTTTATCAAATTGTGCCGCACATTCCTGAATCACGGTCGGATACTGTTTTTTCATTCCGATCGGGCTGCATCCGCCGCGGACGTATCCGCTGACTGCAGTGATATCTTTGACATGGATCATCTCGATGGATTTCTCCCCCACCGCTTTTGCGGCTTTTTTCAGGTCTACTTCCTCTGCAATCGGAAGCACCAGCACGTAATACTGTTTGCTTTTGCCCTGCGCCACAAGCGTTTTAAACGACTGCTCGACCGGCGCGCGGTTTTCTCTGCTGTGTGAAGCCCGTCGATAAATTCATCGCATTCATATTGAAGAACTTCGTATTTGATTTTCTGGCGGTCCAGAATCCGCATTGCATTTGTTTTGATTTCTTTTTCTTTTGCCATTATTTTCTCTCCGGTGCTCCCTGCAGTGCATACAGTTCTTTTTTGAGCTGTTTGATTTCTTTTTTCATCTCAATATTTTTCTGTTTCAGCCGTACGACAGCATCCCCGGCTTCTTCCGGTTTTACAGAAAGTAAACGTGCAATGCCGAGGGTATTGATGTGTTTTAAGCAGTAATCCGCATACGCTTTTTCACCGGAAAGCATGGTCACGCGGACGCCGCCTTTGTATTTCTGGGCACTTAAGATTTTGATCAGACGGATTTCCCCTGTTTTTGCAACGTGGGTTCCGCAGCACGCACAGCTGTCGCAGCCTTCGATCGTCACAATCCGCACCTGGCCCTCGATCTCTTTTTTGCTCCGGTAATCCATGGTTTCCAGCTCTTCCTTTGACGGATAACTGATCGTAACCGGAACATTTCGAAGCACGGCTTCGTTTGCCTCCTGCTCCACATCGTAGAGCTGCTCCTCGGTCAGAACGCCGTCAAAATCAACGGTAATGACATCACTTCCCATATGGAATCCAACGTTGTTGAAACCGTAAATCCGATGCACGATACCTGACACGATATGCTCTCCGCAATGATTCTGCATATTGGAAAAACGTTTTTCAAAGTCAAGTTTTCCAACTACCGTTTTGCCCGGCTCGAGCGGTGCTTCCACGGTATGCCAGATTTCGCCGTCGATTTCCTGTACATCCGTTACAAAAATTCCATCCAGTGTTCCCTCATCTGCCGGCTGGCCGCCGCCCTCCGGGAAAAATGCGGTCTGATCCAGCAGCACGCGGTACATGCCGCCCTCGCAGACGCTCCGTTCTACGGTTGCCTCAAATTCACCCAGGTACGCATCCTGATCAAATAATCTTGTTGTGCTCATAATTTTTCCTCTTTTCCGTCTATTCGTTTACAATGTCAATCTGGCACATTTTCATAGTTTCCAATGCATTTTTATGACTCTGCGGCGTTACGCCCGCGCACGCGGATGCATCGACCGAAATCGGCACTTCCGGATAAAATGCTTTCAGCAGCATGGCATTGGAAATCACGCAGATGTCGGTGCAGAGTCCCACGAGTTCAATGAATTCCGGCACGCCGCCTGCCAGTTTTTCGATCTCCTCCGGCAGATTTTTTGCACCGAAGGTGATTTTATTCATCACCACGGCCTGTTTTTTCTCCGCCATTTTCTGAATTGTATCCTGCAGTGCATGACCCTTCGTTCCTTCGATACAATGCTCTACCGGAAGTTTTCTGCCCTCGGACGTTTCCAGATAATCCGCAAAATGGGTATCTCTGGTGCAGATAACAGCTCCGTCAAACGAATCCATCACCTCTGCAACGCGGTCAACAATCCCGACCGCCTCTTTCGTGCCGAGACTTCCGTCGATAAAATCATTCTGCATATCTACTACAATTAATACTTTCATCTTTGTTCTCCCTTCTGGGACATTTTTTTATAAATGCTGCATCCAGCTCAGTGCCAGTGAAATCCAGCTCTGGCACTCTTCGCGTACTGCGTTCTGGTATTCATAGCTCTGTGTCTCCTCGCTTGCAAGGCCAAGGCCGTGGCCGCCGACCGGATAAATATGCATTTCTACCGGAATCTCCAGTGCATGCAGTGCAGTAAAGAACAGAATGGAGTTTTCTACCGGCACGCAGTCGTCCGGCGCGGTATGCCACAGGAAGGTCTTCGGCGTATCGAGGCTGACCTGATTCTCGAGAGACATCTCGTCTACCAGCTCATCGTACCGGTCTCCCAGCAGATTGGTGAAGGATCCGCGGTGCGCTTTCGGACCGGATGTGATAACCGGGTAGGATAACAGCAGACCGTTCGGACGAAGCTGCTCTGCGTCTACGCCAAGTTCTTCTGCAAGGAATGTTTTCTTTTTCCAGAACACACCGTACGATGCTGCCAGATGGCCGCCTGCGGAAAATCCCGCTACTACTACTTTGTTCGGATCAATATGATATTCTGCCGCATGCTCCCGCAGATGTGCAACGGTCCAGGCAAGCTGGCGGAGTGCCGTCGGATAGTGAGCTGCCGGAGCAACACTGTAATGCAGAACAACAGCGTGGTAACCGGCTCCGACAAACTTCAGCGCAATCGGCTCTGCCTCACGCTCGGACACCCATTCATAACCGCCGCCCGGGCAGATCACGATGACCGGACGCACGCGTTCCGGAGCAATCTCACGCGAGTTGTCCAGAAAATACGTATATAATTTTGCAGTTTCTTCTGTATCTTTTACTTTGACATCTAATACCTGATAATTCATAAGTTCTTCCTTTCACCCAATTTTTCCGGGTACGGCCACAGCCGCCAGTTTTTACTCTGTTGTCATTATACCGTATCGGAGCAAAATATCAAGCGTATCGCACCAGACACTTTTTTCTTTTCAAATCCAATTGCTCATAGTATAATAAATTTATATTTGCATGTTTTTGAGCGGCAAAAATAACACATAAAGGAGTATATTGCAATTATGGATTCCAATCTTATTGTCCTTACCGATCAGGACGGAAATTCTGTCCGTTTTGAGCTTCTGGATATCGTAGAATACAAGGAGGATGAGTACGCAGTTCTCTATCCGGCCGACGGCGGCGATGACGAACCGGTACACATTCTGCGCATCATTTCCGAGAATCTCGATGTCAACGAAGCCGAGTTCGAAGGCCTCGATGACGATGAACTGATCGACACCATTTATCAGATCTTCCGCGAGCGCAACGATCTGGACGACTGATTCTGCCACGCAAAAAGAGCAGCATTTTTACCTTTCACACGCCGGTAAAATGCTGCTCTGTTTGTGTTCCTGACTTTCCAGTTGCTATCTACAGTTTATACTGCATCAAGTTCCTCTGGGATAAGTATTTGATATTCGATTGCCATTTTTATTTCCTTCTGCTTATTTTCTCACATCCAGCACCTGCACATACGGGTCGTCCTTTGTGCATAGTTTCCAGTCGTCTTTTCCCTCTGCGTTCGGGTTTCCGGTTTTCATGAAATTGGTCCAGTCGTCCATCATTTCTTTGCTGAGGGCATAGTCGCCTCGGTTTTCGGGCGCCAGCTTCGGCCCAGGGTTCCGAACATGTACCAGAGTTCGGAGGAATGGAACGCTCCGGCGTCGTCACCTAACAGGGCACGGGTGAAGTAGTAAACGTAAGCCGGTTTTCTTCCGAGTTTTCCCAGCGCAAGGCTCCAGTTGATGCATCCCTTATAGATGCCGCCGTGCTCGCCTTTTTCTTTCATCTCCGGGAACACACCGATGTCGTCTGCAGTTGAGCCGAGCATATATGGGATGTCCTTGATTTTTCCTTCGGTTACGGCATCGTTATAGCCGCAGGTCAGCAGATGATTGTCGATGTTCGGTACGAAGCTCAGCATTCTCGATGGATTTACGCGGCCAAACTCCTCCTGCAGCTCCACAATTTTCTCAGCCGGAATCGCACGCAGTTCTTCCAGCGATTTTGCTCCGCTAAGCTCTACAAATTCCTGGCCGATGGTTTCTGCCTCGGAAAGCGGCATATCGCGGTTCAGTCCGGTGTCGTAGCCGCCGGCGCTCTGGAAAATGGCTTTGCTGATCCAGTTTTCAGTCAGCGGAGAACTGACGAGTGTCTGTACGCTCATACATCCCGCGGACTGGCCGAATACGGTGATATTTTCCGGGTCGCCGCCGAATGCTGCGATATTTTCTTTTACCCATTTCAGTGCTGCGATCTGGTCGAGAATCGCGTAGTTTCCGCTTCTTCCGACACCGCTCTCCTCGGACAGCCACGGATGTGCCAAAAATCCGAAAGCACCGAGACGGTAATTGATCGCAACGAGAATCACTCCGCGTTCGCAGTAAGCAGCTCCATCAAATTCGGATTCGTGGCTGAAGCCGTGCATAAACGCGCCGCCGTGAATCCAGAAAGCAACCGGCAGTTTTTCATCCACTGTATTTGCCGGTGTCCAGATGTTTAAGTACAGACAGTCCTCACTCTGCTTCATGCCGAATTCCGGGTCGAGATAAAATTCTTTTCCATAGAAGGAGTCCGGCTCATGCTCGGTCTGCGGGCAGACGCATCCGAAATGATCCGCCTTATAAACGCCCTCCCAGCACGCCGGCTCTTCCGGCGGGCAGAATCGTTTTTCGCCTACCGGCGGCTTTGCGTACGGAACGCCGCGGAATACCGTGTAGCCGTCTTTTTGCACACCATGAACCTGTCCATATTTTGTTTTTGTCTCTGTAATTGCCATAAGTAAAAATCCCCTTTCCATTTCTTATAACTGTGATAAAAACCCTCATACAGATTTAGTATAGCAAATCTTTTTCTTCGTTTCTATATGCACAATTCCAAATAATGGCACCCAGTTTTGTAACTATTGATTATTGGTTATGCAGACATTTAAAAATCCTCTTGATTTATTAGCACACAGAAATAATAATATTTTGTATATAAGATTGACTTATTATCACTGACAAAAACCTTTCATGACTGATCTGGTTTACTTTGACCGGTTTTGGTGCTACACTTTTCTTTGCTTCAAAACGACATATTTCATAGTGAGGAGGAGTATTTAGTATGAAAGCCATTTTAACAGATCTTCTGGCAATCATCGGCGTTGTGCTGAATGGTCTGCCGCAGGGTCTTCTTGCTCTGACGTTTGGATTTGCATCGGTTCCGACGGCGCTGGCATTCTTTGTTGGTGCGGTGGGCAATACGATTACGCAGAGTGTCGCACCAATTTCCTTCCAGGCGGAGACGATCACTTACGCCGGAACGGCTGGAAAAGACCGTTCGGAACGCTGTACGATGATTTTTATCGGCGGTGTGATTATGGCTCTGATCGGAGTGTTTGGACTGCTGACAAAAATCGTAAACTTTGTAGGTGAGGATGTTGCCTATGGAATGATGGCCGGTGTCGGTATCATTCTGGTAAAGGCCGCGATCGATATGATCAAGAGTGATGCCATTTCCGGCGGTGTTTCCCTGGCCGCAGCACTGATCACCTATTACTTTACCAAAGACAGTGCCAATACCCTGGTTTATACCATCGTCATTTCCGTTGTAGCATCCTGCATTGCCAATGCATTTTTCAACAAAGAGAAATCCAGCATTGTCGTAGAGGATGATAAATTTGTCCGCCAGAAATTTACAATCAATGCCAACGTAATTCTCGGCGCACTCGGTATGGTCTGCCTGAACATTGGTTCCAACATTTCCTTCGGCGGAATTACCGCAGGAATGGCAACCGGTGGAAATTACAACGTCGATAACCTGACCGTGATTTCTTCCTTGGCCGATATGTTTTCTTCCTTTTTCGGAGGAGCCCCGGTTGAGGCAATCATTTCCGCAACTGCCAATGCACCGCACGCTGTATGGGCTGGTGTCATCATGATGGTTGTGATCGGTGTAATTCTGCTTCTGAAACTGCTTCCGAAAATCGGAAAATTTGTTCCGTCTTCTTCGATCGCAGGTTTCCTGTTTGTACTCGGTATCTTCAAAACCGTTGTACTGGATGCGCCGTCTGCCTTCGCTGTCAATGCAGCCGTCGGCGGAACCACAATGGTTGTCACTGCAGTAACAAACCCGTTCCTCGGAATGCTGGCCGGTGTTGCTGCAAAACTGCTTGGATTATAAATTCAGTAACATAAGAGGAAAATCGTATGAAAGAATACAGCATGGAGCTCTGCGGAGTGAAAAGAACACTTCCATTTATCCCGATCAGTGAGGAGATGGCGTTTGCAAGCTTTGTTGTCCTTGGTGACACCGAGCTGGTAAGTGCATGTGCGCCGGAGCTGGCCGCAAAAATCGGAGAAGTCGATGCCATTGTCACCGCAGAAGCGAAAGGTATTGCCCTAGCGTATGAAGTAAGCAAAGAGCTGGGCCATAAAGAATTTATCGTTGCACGAAAAAGCACAAAATCCTACATGAAAGATGTGGTTTCCGCATCCGTTCATTCGATTACAACAGCGGGTGAGCAGCATCTTTATCTGGATGGAAAAGACGCAGATAAAATCCGCGGCAAACGTGTCTGCCTGCTGGATGATGTCATTTCCACCGGCGAGTCCCTGCACGCACTGGAATGCCTGATGGCGAATGCCAGTGCAGAGGTTGTAAAAAAAGCAGCGATCCTTGCTGAGGGCGATGCTGCTGATCGAAAAGATATTGTATTTCTGCAGAAGCTTCCGTTATTCAAAAAGACGGGCGACGGAGAGTACGAAGTCATCGAATAATTGCCAATCCTTCTAATGCATATAGAGAATAGAAAAACGGTGCAGTTCTGAATTTCTGCCATGAATTCAGAACTGCACCGTTTCTTTTTAAAAGAGACGCAGAAGCATCATATACGAAATGGTTCCAAGAAGGATGGAGACGAGGGTCTGGTGTTTCCATTTGTAGGTGATAAAAACGACCGCTGCTGCGAGCAGTTTCGGTACTGCGGCAGAGATACCGCCGGTGGGAATATCTTTCATACAGTAAATGATCAGTACCGCCATGATGGCAGACGGCAGTGCCTGGCCGAGTCGTTCGAGTGATGCGGGCATTTTACGGCTGCCGGAAAATGTAAGAAACGGGAGTGCACGGAGTCCGAAGGTGATCAGAGCGGAGACAGCGCCAGCGTGTGCTTCTCTGCTTTTTCCCATTGGTCAATGAAGATAATGAGAAACAGGGCTGTCGTACAGAAATCAAGGCCCGTCAGGTCAAATGGAATGATCTGGCCTAAAATGCCGCCAAGAACCGAACCAACTATCCAATAGTAGCGGCTGAACAGAGCGACGAGGAACATGGTGTCCTCTTTTTCTTTTTTCGGAAGATCTAAGGTACAGTTTACGGCGTATGTCTCATCGGTCATCGTGTGAATCATGTACAGCTTGCGGCGCCCCATCTGTTTGAATTCCTTCAGGAAGGTAATGCTGTAAAAACTCTGGCGGCTGTTCATCAGAAGTGCAGTGAGCGCAATGGTGATGAGGGAAGCGCCGCTAGAAAGAAACGTAATCAGAACGAACTGGAACGCGCCCGTATAGACCGTCAGACTTACCAGCAGTGAATCATACCAGGGAAAGCCGGCGGATGCCATCATCATGCCGTAGGCCATGCTGACGAAAACGTAGCTGCAGAAAATCGGGATGGATTTTACGAAAGCAGTTTTTAAGGTAGTGGAAGAAAATCGTTTCATAGATAAAATATCCTCACGTAAAAATAAATTTTAAAAATTAAATTTATCATACTATCTATATCATAGTGAGTCAATAGGAATACCATTTTACGCCAAAAGAAACGGATGACCTTCATCACCCGTTTCTCTCATTCTGCTCCAATCAACACATTCTTCCCCGCAAATGCAAACCCATAATGCCGGATCCTTTCCTGCGGCACGCCGAGGGCCACCAGTTCTGCGTCGTATTTTTTATCCACGATCTGTTTTAAAGCCTCCTGCACCGCATCTTCCAGTGTCTCCTTTTTTACCCGGCTGCAGACTTTAAATTCAATAATAATCGCCGGATCTTTTTCTCTATTCTTCGGAATCATCATCACATCATACCGTCCAAATCCACTTTCCCGATTCGACCGGATCTGATAACACTCCGCACGCTCTGCCATCAGTCCCAGGACGAAGCCATGATAGAATCGTTCCGGCTCCAGACTTTCACTGTTCTCCCCGCCGACATCAAAATGGCTGAAGGTTGCAAGTGACACTTTATTCATATAATAATTCATCGCTTCCAGATCGCCCTGCATCAGTGCTTTCACAAAGCTGCTGTACCCAGCTTCCGATGCTTCAAACCATCCGCGGAACATATCATCAAACATGCTCACCGTTTCCAGATTGGTGATACGGAGCTGATACCACGGCTTCAAAGTAATTCCGCGATACTCCACCTCTTCCGCTTTCAGATAACCGCTCGCGAGCAGCAGACTCCAGATTGCATTTTCATTGTAATCCAGCTGTTCAAACACCATCTGCTCATCAAAGTTCACCGTGACTGCCTGTCCGTTCAGTAGATCTTCCATATACTCTTTGATTTCCGGCGAGGCGGTGCGGATCAGCTTTCCTGCCAGACCGTTCGAACTCGTATCTGCCCAGTACGGGCGCAGTTTCTTTTCTTTTAAATATTGGTAATCGACCATGGATTGTAGATATCGCGGTGTCCGCCAAAGATAAATCCATCATACCACTGCTTCACAACGTCCTTTTTGTCTCCCATTCCGAACTCGTCCAGAGATGCAAAAACTTCCTTTTCGGTAAATCCAAAACAGTCCGCATACAGATCCGATGTCGTCGTCACCACACGCAGATTATTTAAGTCAGAAAAAATACTTTCTTTCGAAACCCTCGTGATTCCGGTCATCATCGCACGTTCCAGATAAGGATTCGTTTTAAACGTCGCATTAAACAGACTCCGCACAAACGTTGTAAATTCCGCCCAGTAGCCATGGACATACGCTTCCTGCATCGGCGTGTCGTACTCATCCAGCAGAATAATCACTCTTCTGCCGTAATACCGCGCCAGATACATACTCATATTATTGAGTGCCGCTGCGGCCTCCGCATCGCCCATATGCAGATTGACCTCGTTGTATGCTTTCTTCTCATTTCCGCTCAGCAGATCCCCCTCCAGAAGATAACGGTTTTCTTCATACACTCTCGCAATCTGCTGTTTGATCTGAATTTTTGCTTCCGAAAGCTGATCTGCTTTCACGGCTGCAAAACTCAAAAAGATCACCGGATACTTTCCCTGCAGTTCCCGATATTTTTCTTCTTTCCAAACGCCAAGTCCTTCAAACAGATCGCCCCGGGCGGCATATTTATTAGAGAAAAAGCAGTCCAGCATGCTCATATTCAGTGTCTTGCCAAAGCGGCGGGGGCGGGTGATCAAGGTGATTTCATCCCCGTTTTCCCACCAGTCCTTGATGAAGTGAGATTTATCCACAAAGAAATAATGGTTTTCCCTTAAGGATGCAAAATTCTGTTTTCCTATACTGATTACTTTTTCCATCCATCACACCTGCTTTCGGAATTTGTCCTTTTCTCGATTATACACTATCCTTTCCTGAATTCCAATCTTAAAACATCCTATTCGCCGCAAACGTAAAAAACAATAACGCCAGAAACAGCACTTCCAGCACCGCTCCCAGAATGGTAATGATCTTTCCCGTCTTCTCTTTCCAGATTTTTTTCATCCCCAGATACAATAGAATTCCGATCACCGCGCCAAGCGTATTATCGATCACATCCGTAATATCACTCGCGCCGATCGCAAAAATATACTGCGTCACCTCAAAAAACAGGCTCAGTCCCGATGCAAGGAGAATGCGGTTCTGGATTTCGCTGTCCGGATAGAAGGCTGAGATGCAGAGGCCGAACGGCAGAAAGACCAGCATATTTTCGATAATTTCACTAATCTGCACTTTCCCGTTCACCACAACCGACGCCGCATACGGAATCAGATTAATCCCCCGCAGGTGCGGAATTTCTTCCGGGCGCAGAGCGAATTTGAATAAAATGCACCAGACAAGTAGCGCCAGGTAAATGCCGAATACCACAAGTAATGCTTTTGATTTTTTCTCGTTTTTCCAGGTCATGTTCTTTCCTCTCTCATCTTCACTTGATAAGAGGATTCTACCAAAACATTCTTAGGATTCCGCTTCTTCTTTTCCAAAGAAATCCCAATAAATTTCCTAAGATTTTCTGATGCTCAGATTCTTTTACATTTCTTCGTCATGCCAATTTATTATATCTTTCATATCAATTATATCTTTTACATATCGCAAAAAACTGTGTATAATACCCCGTGTGCAGAGAAATGAATCAAAATGAAAATCCCATGTTCCCCTGGGACAGCA
The DNA here is from genome assembly GCF_003477865.1 of Blautia sp. AF34-10. Lineage (NCBI taxonomy): Bacteria > Bacillati > Bacillota > Clostridia > Lachnospirales > Lachnospiraceae > Blautia > Blautia sp. AF34-10. The sequence continues at coordinate 39,612 of NZ_QUED01000023.1, read as the reverse complement.
GTATTCTCCCCACTGCTGTCCCTCCTTTCAGGGAAACTGTTACTGACAGTTTTCTTTGGTGTAGACGAAAAGAGGAGGCTGTGCAGCGACCACAGCCTCCTCTTTTCTATCTTTTTCGTTTTTCTTTTTGTTTATTTCTTAATCTCATACCCGCAATACTGCATCACCAGCTCGCAGAACATCGCATTCGCCCAGGAGAACCACTCTCTGGTGTAAACGGTCGGATCATCTACGAAAACACCCTCGTGCATCAGTCCTGTACCGCCGTCGGTTGCCATCAGTTCGTGGATCATCTGATGTTTCTCCTCCTTTGTCGGTGCGGTCAGTCCCTCGATGGCTTTGGAGATGTGCCATACGTAGCGAACCGGTGTGTGCGGGCTTCCGATACCGGAAAGCTTCGTTCCTGCATAATAGAACGGGTTTGCCTCGCTTAAGATCAGCTTTCTTGTGTTGTCAGCCACTTCCTGGCTTTCCGGCTCGTAGCCGAGATAGCTCATAGCCAGAAGACTCGGTACATTGGCATCGTCCATCAGATTATACTGGCCAAAGCCGTCTACCTCGTAAGCATAAACATCGCCAAGTCCCCAGATATGGGTGGTACCGTAAGTCTCAATGGCCTGTTTTACGGTCTTTGCCATCTCTTCTGCTTTCTTCGCAATCTCCTCTTTTCCGCCGACGAAATCTGCGATCTCCTTCAGATAATTCAGAACGACAACCGCAAACATGTTGGACGGAATCAGATAACCGTAACGGCAGGAATCATCGCTTGGACGGAAGCCGGACCAGATCAGGCCGATGCCGGATTTTACCTGCGCACCTTTTCCATCGCGGGAAAGCGTATCGGTGTAGGAGCAGTTTTTACGGATGAAGCTGTACGGGGATTTCTCCTCGTGGTTCATTTCAGTCTCAAATACAGTCAGGATTTTGTCAACACCTTCCCAGAAAACCTCGTCAAACTGATCCGTTCTTCCGGTGTTCTTCCAGAACAGATAGGAGAACTGCAGCGGATAGCAGAGAGAATCGATCTCATACTTTCTCTCCCAGATCCACGGTCCCATATCGGTCTCGTCCTTCTCCCAGCAGTTGCCATTCGGTCCTTCGTTGAATGCGTTTGCGTATGGATCAATGTTGATGCACATAAACTGGCGGCGGATAAGGCCTGCGATCAGGTCAGCCAGCTCCGGGTCGTTCTGCGCCGGAACAAGGTACGGGCGCAGCTGTGCTACCGAGTCACGCAGCCACATGGCCGGGATATCTCCGGTGATGACGTAGGTGCTGCCGTCCTCCATTTTCTTTACGGTTGTGTCGAGGGTATTGGAGTAGCATCGTTCAAACATATCAACGATTTCCGGCTCGTCTTTCAGTTTTTCTCTCAGGCTTAAAATCAGCTCCTGAATGGACTTTGGTAAGGTCTCTTTCATTCTTTTTTCATCCTTTCGCTCAATTTTTCTCATTTCCCGTTATTCTACAACAGGCATCTCCGCAATCGAAAATGCCCTGTTGTAGTTCTTATAAAATTAATGTATCAGACTTATTTCTGTGCGTCAATCTGTTTCTGAGCTTCTTCGCGGATGGTCTCCCAGCCTGCGGTCTCAAGCTCTGCATCGATTGTTTTTACAAGCTCTCTCGGATCCTGTGCGCCGGTGAATAACTCAGAATAGTATTTCTCATATACGGCACGGCAGTTTGCAAGCTCTGTTTCGATGTTGGAGGTATCCAGGTTGAATCCAAGCATCTCAGACGGAGTTGCTTTCTCGTTCAGCTCTTCTACTTCATCCCACTGGTTGAAGTCAACATCGTCTGTCTGTGTTACATTGAAGAAAGTACCCTGGGTATATCCGGCCATGCCCCAGTCAGTGGTCAGGCGGTGTACTTTATTGTCATCGGTGTACTCGAAGTCTTTTCCTTCTGCTCCATAGTAGAACCAGTCACGCACTTTGGAATCGGTGTTTACCAGGTTCAGAAGCTGAAGTGCTTTGTCCGGGTGTTTGCATCCGGAGTAGATACCATTGATGGAACCACGTACGGTTGTGTTGGAAACGACTGTGTTGCCATACTGTACTGCTGAACAATTAGCGATACCATTGTTCGGACCCCATGTTGTTTTTGCAGCGCCGCTCCATCCCTGTGCAACAAAGAACATTGCGTATTTGCTGGAATCATCTGCTGTCGGAGCGTCTCCGTTGATGATGCCCTCCTGATACATTTTACGAACGATATCCAGGTTGGAAAGGATTTCTTCGTCATCCAGCGGATTGACAACGGTCTTGCTGTCATCGCCGTATTTAACGCCGATTGCCGGAAGTCCGGAGCTTAAATCATCGTAGTTCAGGTTCAGCAGGAAGTTTGCACCATTTTTGGACATGAAGTACGGAGATCCGCCTTCGCCCTCTTTTACTGTCTTCAGAGCATCGTACAGAGTATTGAAATCTGTTACAGAATTTACATCAATGTTATATTTGTCTGCAATATCCTGATCCCATACAAAGTACTCGGAAAGGGAGCTGTCTTTGTAGGTCGGTACGCCGTAGATTTTTCCATTTACTTCTACTGCTTTCCAGTAATCTTCCGGAATCATGTCATACAGCTCGGAAGCGTTGTCTTTGAGCAGATCTGTAATGTCCATCAGTGCGCCGGTGTTCACCTCAGAAGAGTAACGGTTCTGGTCGGTGAACAGGATATCGAAATACTCGCCGGAGTTTGTGATAACGCTTCTTCTGTTATCCCAGTCACCCCACGGAACGATCTCCATGTCTACATTAACGCCGATTTTCTCCTCCAGATATGGGTTGATCTGTGCAAGCCACTCATCATAATCCTTCGGCATTCCGTTACCAACCTGAATCCATTTCAGTGTAACAACTTCATCTTTTGCATCACTCTTTGAAGAGCTGCTGCTTCCGTTGCTGCTTCCGCAGCCTGCCAGCATGCCACCGGCCATAACAGCAGAAAGTGCAAGAGCTAAAAACTGTTTCTTTTTCATTGTAGCATCCTCCTGATATAAAATATAGAATGTTGAAATTATCCTTAACCGAAGCCTTTTGCTTCAGTATGAGATCCATAAAGGTAAATGGTCGATCAGCCTTTTACCGCACCGACCGTCAGACCGGAAATGAAGTATTTCTGGAAGAACGGATAGCAGCATGCGATCGGGATGATGATGATGATTGCCATCGCCATACGGGCGCCCTCTTTTGGCATCGAGTTCATGTACTGTGCCGTGGTAACGCCAAGAGACGGGTTGTTTGCCATCATCTCAATATTTCTCTGTACGTGATCCAGCAGAGCCTGCAGGGAATACAGCTTGGTATCGCTGATGTACAGGGAAGACTGGAACCAGTCGTTCCAGTAACCGAGGTGAGGAACAGGGCGATCGTTGCCATCAGCGGTTTCGACAGCGGCAGGGCGATCTTTCCGAAAATCTGGAACTGGGTTGCTCCGTCGATCTGTGCCGACTCAATGATGGATTCCGGAATGTTGGTCTTGAAGAACGTTTTACAGATAACAACGTTGAACGAAGAAACACAAAGCGGAAGGATCAGCGCCCAGATACTGTTTTTCAGGTTGAGGAACTGTGTGTTAACTACATAAGAAGAAATCATACCACCATTGAAGATCATTGGAATAAAAACGACCATGGTGAAGAATCCGTTCAGTTTGTAGGTGCTTCTGGAAAGAACGTAACCCATCAGCATTGTAAGGGCAACTCCGATTACCGTACCGATAACCGTTACCGCAACGGAAACGCCAAGTGCTGTCAGGATCATCTGTCCTTCCCGAAGAAGGAATTTGTAGGAATCCAGCGAGTATGCGCTCGGAATAAACTGGTAGCCGTTCATCTTGATCGAATGCTCGGAAGAAATCGAGATCATAAAAATGAATACCACCGGGATAATACAGGCCAGGGCGAGGATCACAAAAATAACATTGAAAATTGCATTTGTAGATCCCTGGATCTGATTTAAATGTGAAGAGGAAGCCAGATCAAGATCTTTTTTCTTTTTTGCCATTTTCGTACCTCCTTAAATAATCGCGCTGTCTTCATCAATCTTCTTCACAATGGCATTGGCAAGAAGGATGGTGATGCAGCATGCAACAGACTGGAAGAATGTTGCCGCAGAAGTCATTCCGATCGGAGTGGAAGACTGCAGTGCGTTGTATACATATGTGTCGATAGTTGCTGTCGTTTTGAAGATCGAACCGCTTGCTCCCTGAGAAAGCTGGAAGAACAGTCCGAAGTCGGAGTAGAAGACCTTTCCGACATTCAGGATGAACATCATGATGATGACACTCTTTAAGCAAGGCAGGGTAATGTGCCATACCTGCTGTCTCTTGTTGGCGCCGTCCATAACGGCTGCCTCGTACAGTGTTGTATCAATACCGGAAATGCTGGACAGGTAGATAACCATGTTGTATCCGGTAGATTTCCACAGATACATGAAGATCAGGATAAATGGCCATACACCGGCACTCATGTACCACTGAATCGGTTCCTTGCCTGCGTTTCTCAGAATGCTGTTGATCAGACCGTTATCCTGGTTCAGGAATGCATCCAGGAAGTAGGAAGCTACAACCCATGACATGAAGTACGGGAAGAACATCATGGTCTGATATACCTTCGATGCTCTTTTGTTGTGCAGCAGGCTGATCATGATAGCCAGTCCTACGGAAAACACCATACCCAGGGCGATAAATGCCAGGTTATACAGGATTGTATTTCGCAGAATGACGAACAGATCATTGGATCTGATCAGGAACGAAAAGTTTTTAAATCCGGCCCAGTCACTGTGGAGCAGGTTATAAATGAAACTCTTTCCACCGGTGATTTTGTAGTTCTTGAATGCAATAATCAAACCGAACATAGGCAGGAAGCTGAACAGAATGTACCAGATGGTGGTCGGCAGCGCCATGACGGTCAGCTCCGTGTCATTCTTGGTCCAGCGTCCTTTTTTCTTTTTGCTTGGTTTACTCAAGATTTTTTCCTCCTTCTCCCGATTGCTCGGGCTTATCACTTTATCCGTTTATCTTACAAACGGAATCCCGGTAAATAATCTTTCCGGGAATGCGGTATACCTCGCCGCTCTTTTTCTGCGGTTCATTCATATGTTTGATCATACGTTTTGCCGCAAGACGTGCAATCGCGTCGGTGTCAACCGCAACCGTGGTGAGCGGCGGACTGCACAGCTGTGCATAAATGGAATCATCAAAACCGGTCACGGAAACATCCTCCGGTACGCAGATTCCACGCTCTTTTAATGCCTGCACTAATTTGAATGCGGTGGCATCGCAGTTACAGACAAATGCGGTGGGCAGCTTCTCCGGCAGCAAAAGCGGAATGGCAATGCTTCATCGCTTCGGTCCGGGATTCTCCACTCATTTTTCGGGGAAATTCCCTCCTCCAGCATTCTCCGCAGATATCCGAGATATCGGTCGGAAATACTGGTTGTACTTCCTACGGTTCCGACAAATCCGATGTCTGTGTGACCCTGCTGGATCAGGTAATTGGTCAGCTCATAGGAGCTGTAAATATTCTCGGTGATGACGGAATCGGATTTGTGGGTTCGATCGTAGATGTCCACATACACCTTCGGGAGATCAATCTGTGCAATCTGCTCCCGGACACCCTTATCGAGAATACCAAGAAAGATCAGGCCGTCGAACAGCCCGCTGGTCTGTATCGTGTTCATGTCCGACGGGAGTGTTGCTGTTGTCGGAGAAATCATGATACTCGAGCAGGATGCTCTCTGCAGCTCGTAGATGATCCGCTCGTACATTGCCATATAAAATTTTCCTTCGTCTCCGGAGCTGAACCGCGGACTCATGATGATACCGACTTTTTTGCTCTTCCGTTTTCCGTAGTCCGGAAGGACATAACCGGATTCTCTCGCAAGCGCAAAAATCTTTTCTTTCAGTTCTTCTCCCACGCCGTCTTTTCCGTTCAGCGCCTTGGAAACTGTTACTTTACTGATGCCCAGCTTATCTGCCAGATCCTGCATGGATACTGATTTTCTCTCTGCCATGTTACCAACAGCCCCTCTATTTGTTTCTTAACTTGTTTTTATATGTTAACATCCTTTAGAAAGATTGTCAATAGCCTTTTCGTTATTTTGTATATTAAAATTCTTATTTTCCAGTCCTAATTTGTATAGATCGAGGAGTATTCTTCTGTTTCTTTTGATTTTTTAGACAGAAAATCTGTGTTCTTGTGTTAAGTCACATAACATCTTAATATTAACGCAGTACTTTTTCGCCTGTTTTCATTTTTAACGAAAAAGCAGCGGAAAGTCTGACTTTTTCGTCTAATTGTCATACTCCCCGCTGTCTTTTTTCATCTTCTGCTGTTTTTCATACTACCGCCAGACAGCCATGGCCTCATTGCCTGACACCGCCGTAAAACCGCGGAACAATGATTACCCGCAAATAAAGGTAACCACACCCTTGTCATTATCTGACAGGCTTTCCATATCTTTCTCTGCGGTTCCCTGCTCCACAATCTCCACTCCATAACGGAACTCACTGAATCCGGACAAGTCCATCTTGAAGTTTGTTTCCCATGTGTTATTCATAATCCAGCTGTAAACCGGCCGTTTATTATTCTCCTCTTTGTTATCGCACAGAAGGATTGGGTGGGATTCCATCTCCCCCATGTAAAGTAACGGTGTGTCAAAAGTATTAACCAGAATGGTCTGATCTTTTGTCCGGTAAACGAGCCCTTCATCCGCAATATAGTATTCCATATTGGTGCCAGGAAGCTGATCAATACCAGGGCGCATGGTAACACCTCCATTCTGGATCATCACTTCCGCATCCGGAAGATTTAACGATAACGGAAGGTACAGGCTTTCGATATCCTCGCTTAATGTTTTGGCTACCCGGTAAGAAAACTCAATTTTCGGAAGATGACGGTACATTTTGATCACAATACTGCTGTGATACGTTCCCTCCAGGGTAAAGATCAGTTCTACTTTGGTAAACACCGGTCCGTGATCCAGAATTTTCACATCCGTAAGGTCACCCTGATACTGCTCTGCGTGAAGTCCGCGGATATTTCTTCCGATCAGACTGCGTTCCGCATAAACCCCCTTCCGTATTTCGGTGCGTTCATAAACCGGCGTGAAGAACGTTTCCAGACCGGATTTGCACATTTCAACCTCTGCTTTTTTATTGTAAAAGGAGGTAATACCCTCTCCGACTTTCCATTTGATCTGAAAGAAATCGTTTTCCAGACCGTAAGGCAGTTTGTAACTTTCCGGATCGTACGTGTTCACAATATCGCGCACCCGCTCTGCGCCTACCCAGGCAGTTCTGGTGAACAGGGTCTGGGACGGAGCCAGCTGCTCTTCGTACGTGAACGTTTTCTCTTCCATTGGCTCAAATTCTGCCAGAAAACTTATCAGGACTCCGCGCGGATGAGCAGACAGCTGCACCTCCATCTCCTGTTTTGTTTTGTCATCGGTTACTTTAACTGCAGAAAGACTTAAGGTTTCTACGTAAAATTCTACCGGAAATACTCTCTTTTGATGGCTTGTGGAGACCGCCTTCACTTTACCGGACAGATTATAATAGCGCAGAATATCACCCAGTTTATGGCACTGCTCATTTTTACGCATCGCTGCTGCCTCATGTGCTTTGGATGCATAACTGTTTTTCCGCATATCCAGATTTGTCACCATGGTATCGTACGGATTCGTTACCGTAGCAGAATGACCCCAGGTGTGCTCTGCATATAAAAGAGAATTATCGCCATATGCCTGAATCAGTTCTTCGTTATGTACCCCTGTTTTTTCTTCCAGTCGGTCGCAGATATGGTTCAGTCGTACGGCCTCTTTGTAATGTTTCACCGCATATGGTGTACTTCCAACGCCATTGCCCCACCAGTCATTGATGGCACCTCGATACACCGGTGCATCCTGCACTTTATCCCGGATCTTGTCATACAATTCCTGAAGCGTCACCATATGCATGGTGACTTCTTCGCCATATTTTTCATTAAACAGCGCAACCGTATCTGCAATGGCCGGGTTGATCGGCGCATTATCCGAAAAAACGCCGGAAACACTGGTGATATAGAAATCGTACGGATAACCGTTTTCTTCATATTCCTTTATGCTCGCAGCCAGATTCGTGTGCAGATTTTCCAGAAGTCCTGTCACATCACCATTCTTTTTGCCGAAGTAGTTTTCCGTCATAAAATTAACATTTTTGTTCAGAACAATGCCGAGGGCATTTCCCAGGTTATAATGCTCACCATTCCATACCAGCAGACGCTGTCCGTTCTCATTTTCCCAGAAATACGGTTTCTGGTTCTGATACAGCGGATACATGCCGTGATGGGTATGGATATTGGTATACAAAAATTCTACTCCGTTTTCGATCAGGGCATCGCGCTGTCCCATGGAGATACCATTAATATCTGCAATCATGGCTGTTTTGATCTGGATTCCTTTTTCGCCGCAGATTTCCTGCATCGTATGGATTTTTTCTTTCAGATATTTGCAGTCGGCAAGATCATTAAAGTTCAGATAATTGGCAGACAGACCGATGTTTCCTTTTTTTACCAGATCGAAAAACTTTTCTTTTTCTTCCTCCGTTGCCATTTTGAAGAACTGCTCCACGCAGTACCATGTCTCACAGTTCCATTTCAGATCTTTCTGGGTTGTGTTGTTTTTGATTCCATTTTCAATCAGTTCGACTGCCCGGCGGATGTTGTTTGCCTGGTTATAAATAACCTGTTCCTGCAGATCGGTGTAACCCACATCGGTATGGGAATGATGTACAATGTAGACTTCTCTGATTTTGTGTGTCATGATAATTTCTCCTTTTCCTGTTCTATGTTGTTCAAAATTTTTATCTCTCTTTACCCCACAGATGCTACCAGCATTTTAATCGTCTCGCCTTTTTTCGGTACAATCCGATACGTTCCGACCGCTGCCGGAACAATGGCGGTTTCTGCGTAATGTACCGTAAACGGTGCAAAGCTTCCATCCACGCTCTCAATCGTAGCACTGCGTCCATCCACCAGGTTCATGACGTGAACGGTGTCATCCATGGAAACGGTGTACACTTCCGAAAGTGTGTAGCGCATCGTATCGATAAACTCGCGGCTGTGCAGTCCGGTGCGCTCCACTTCACAGTTTTCTGTTTTTTCCAGTGTTTTCTGCTGGCCGACGATATTGTCGTACACCCATTTGGTATCGCGGTTCCACTGGATATTTTTCATACCGTGGTCGAGATGGATCGGACGCGGCAGTCCATCCATGCCAAGGCGGCCCCAGTCCCAGAGCTTAAAGGTAAAAATATACGGTGTCGCGCTGATTTCCAGTACCATTGTATTCTTGCCGGAACAGTGCACCGTTCCTGCCGGGATCAGCACATGATCGTGTTTTTTGACCGGAATTTTGTTGACATATTTTTCCGCAGGGAAAAGTTCTTCTCCTTTTTCTGCTGCACGAAGTTCCCGCCCCATCTCTTTTTTATCCACACCTTCTTTGAGGCCGAGGTATACATACGTTTCCTCATCTTCATCGGCATCCAGAAGATAGTAGCTCTCATCCTGCGTATATGGCATGCCGAATTTTTCATAGATATATTCGGTCAGCGGATGTACCTGCAGGGAAAGGTTCTGACCGCCCATCGTATCCAGCAGGTCAAAACGGATCGGGAATTCTGCGCCGAACCGGCCGTGGACTCTTTCACCCAGCAGTTCATGCGGCGCATAGAAGACAAGATCCTGTGCCGGTACTTTTAAGACTTTTCCGCCGATTTCCAGATTCAGACTGTTTTCCTCCGGAACTCCGTCAAAGCTCCACGCGAAATTTTCCTTCGATGCATCCAGACCAAAGTTTTCCTTCATCCACTGACCGCCCCATACGCCAGGGTCGAAATACGGCTCCATACGAAATGGCTGTCTGGCAAGCTGCTGCAGTGCGCCTCGGAAGGCATTTCCCGTTGTAAGAACCGGTGCATTTTCTTTCTCCGTATCCAGAAGATACGTGAATTTTTCATACCGCTCTTTTTTATAGCGGTCCGCCAGACGCCATTCAATGAAAAATCCCCGTTTATATTTCGTCAGGATCGGATCGTTGTAATTGGTACTGTGCCAGTTTGGCATGCCGCTTCGGTAGCGGAGCTGAACTTCCCAGCGGGTCAGATCACAGTAAACAAGAACATCTGCTTCGGCCAGAAGCTCTGTCGCTGTACCAACGATCACGATCAGACCACCGTTTGTATCTTTTTCTTCCGCACGTTCTGTCTCAATTGCTTTTTTCATGGTTTCCAGCTTTTCGCTCTCAAACCAGGTGTCTATGGTTTTATGACACATAATGCCGAAAACACGGTCATCGGTGATGTAATCTTTAAATTCTCTTAACAGCGTTTCTTCGTCTTTGGCACAGTCTTCGATATCAAAAATCCGGTCTGGCTGCAGCGCATTGGCCAGTTCCATTATTTCTTCTTTTCGTACACCCGGGTACAGATCAAAGGAAAGAATACAGGTTTTCTTTTCTTTCTGTTTTTCCTGAACCGCCCGTTTTAATTCTTCGATGATCTCCTTTTTTTCATCCCAGATTTCATTTTCGTATCCTGTGATCTTCATTTGCGGATGTAATTCGTAGTTTCCATATTTCTTTTTTAAATTCATTTGGATTCTTTTCCTTTTCTTAATTTTTCTTCCATCCATTGGGTTGTTCCCTGCGCCGATCAGACCTATCATCTTTGTTTCAACGCTTTCGCATCTGGCGGATTTCGCACTTCTGTCCGGTTTCGTTTTTTTACATGTCATATGTTTACAGTTCCACCGTGTACTTATAACGATTTCCCGGATAATAGCAGATCGAATATTCAAAAACCTCGCCGCCCTTCCGAAATGTCTGCCGTGTCCGGATAAAAATAGGCATCTGCGCATCAATTTTCAGTGCTTTCTGCACCTCTTCCGATGGAAGTGCCGCCTCAAGCGTATCCCGGCCGGATTCAATATAGATTCCATGTTCCTCCCGCAGATACTGATACAGCGATTCCATGTATGGCTCCGGCTCTGTTGGCAGTTCGCAGATTTTTTTCAGATACGTAATGGTATAGACCATGGGTTTCCCACAGCATTCCTCACACGTTTCAGGCAATAACATGGCTCCGTCAATGGAATCTGCAGACTTCTTGCTACCGTTTCCCCGGGACTGATCAGTTCCATCTTGCAGTATGTTGTCTGCATTTCGATGTGATGCTTTTTCATTTCTTCCGTGAAGCTGATGACACCTTCCATCTGCTCTTCGACTTTCTCGTAGACAACATCTGTTCCGATGCCGCGCCGTGCACGGGCGTAACCGCTCTGTACCAGATTCGTCATCGCCTGGCGTACTGTCACACGCGAAAGCTCGTACTTTTCCATCAGCTCTTTTTCTGTTGGCAGAAAATCTCCTTTTTTGTACGTGCCGCATTCGATCTGCTGTTTCAGAATCTGTTCCAGCTGCGCATACAGCGGCGGTGCTCCCGGATTTCTATCCATTTTTGCAGTTTCTCCTTCTTCTTTTCTCTCCATAGCATTGTATTTTTGTTTCTGAAAATATTTTTGCTCTATTGTGTTTTTTCAGGAAACTGTGACAACAGGCCTTCCATGGCACGGCCGGATGTTTCCGTTTCTATCTGAATCCGAATCTTTCTTTTCTCGCACTCTCTTTCCAGTTCTTTTCCAAACCAGGAAAAACTTTTTGCAATCTGTCCGCCCAGAAGCAGCAGATCCGGCTGATATTCCTCCAGCACAGGAAGAAGGCCAGCCGCCACATCTGCTCCAAATCTTCTCCAGACTTCTTCTGCCTCCATGTTTCCCGCTTTTACCAGACCATACAATTCTTTTCCACTCCACACTTTTCCTGTCACAGCCAGGCTAATCTGCTCCAGCCCGCGCACAGAAAGATAATCGTCCAAAATGGAATCTCCAAACGGCTGTTGATAAATCCATCCATTTTCCGGCACACCTTTTCCCGTTTTCACTGTTTTGCCGTTTTCTACAAAAGCAGATCCGACGCCGGTTCCGATGCAGACGCACAGAATTTTATCTACATCACGACAGTTTCCGTACCAGCTTTCTCCCAGTGCAAATGCTTCAATGTCATGTAAAAACAAAAATCGTGCTGATCCAAGTTCCGGCACGCGCGCCTTGATTTCTCTTTCCAGTGGAATCCCGTAAATGGCATCGTACTTATTCAGTCCCTGCATCCGGCTGATTCCATTTTCATAATCAAACGGACCCGGAATCGCCATCCCAACTCCGACAACACTTCCGTCTGCTTCTCTCATCAGTTCCCGGCAGATCTTTGCAAAATTGTCCAGAATCTTCTCTGTGCTCTTCTGCGCCTGTGCTGGAAATTTCCGGATTTTCGTTCTTACTCCATTTCCGTCCGACACACTTCCTTTGATTTCCGTTCCGCCAACATCCAGAAGGATATATTTTTTCTGCTCCATCCCGCTTCCGTCCCTTTTCATCTTTTCCCCTGCATTTTTTCTGTTTATATGCCACTAGAATCTCATTTCTTTGTATTGGTTCTCCTGCCACCTTGTTATAATGTTATAACCTATTCATTTTTCTGTTGCAAGCGCCTGTCTGCAATTTTGTCTGCTTTTGCAAAACTTTGTGAAAACGCGATAATACGTTTTATGCACTTGGCGCAAAACGCAAAAAATCCCCTGTTTCCGGGGTTTTTTATACACTCCGGACAGAGGATTTTTCTTATTTTCTACTTATTTTAATACATTTTCCAATTTAACAAAAAGGTTATTCATCTCCTGCACCACACTCTGCAGACTCTTTTCCCCGACATAGTTTCCAATCGCAAACAATGCCTTATACAAAAAATTAACCGCCCCCTGCAATTCTTCGTTTTGCTCTTTTGTTTCTTTCCGAAGCTGCTGCAGTTTTTCTGCCATCGGAAACAATTCCGCAAGAATCTGCTCTTTTCGTGCCCGGTCCGACGGTTCATCTGTCTCCATTTCTTCGAGATCATAGTTATCTGTTCTGCCGCATTTTCCCTTGCACACTGCGCAATCCGGATTCAGACGGTTCTTTTCTGCCTCCACGCGTACAATCCAGGATTTCCCCTCTTCTTCCCTCAGCTCTTTTTCCGGATTTGCCGCACAAATTCCGCCAAGCAGAATCTCATGCGTGGCTTTGTCCGGGCGGTGACCATTGCTGTCACCGCTGGAAAACTCCTGCGATTCACCTTTTGCTGCTTCTCCTCTTCCATCTACCGACCGGGCCAGACCGATCAGCGCACCAAGAAGCTCCTCTTGTATCTTCGTCATACTCATTTTTCTAATACCTCTTACCGAGCTTTTCATTTTTTTCGTCTTACATATTCCACAAAGCAGAATGTACCAATTGTAAAATAACTTTTAAGGGCACACGCTAATTACTATATCTGATTTTCTACAAAATTTCCCCCTCCGTAGAAATCACCACGGTTTTCACCGGAATCTTCTTTCCACTCTCTTTCAGCGCCATCTTCACGGCACGCTCCATTCCTGCGCAGCACGGAACCTCCATGCGTGCAACCGTGATACTCTTAATATCATTCCGCATGAAAATCCGCGCAAGTTTCTCGGAATAATCGACATCGTCAAGTTTTGTACAGCCTACGAGAACGACATGATCCCGAATGAAATCCTGGTGGAAGTTTCCATATGCATACGCTGTACAATCCGCCGCAACGAGAAGGTCTGCTCCTGCAAACATCGAAGCCCGCTCCTGCACCAGCTTGATCTGCACCGGCCACTGGCGGAGCCGGGACGGAACTGCTGCAGAATTTTCCTGCGCATCTGCACGGTCAATCGCCCAGCTGTTTTCACCTGCTTTTCCTGCTCCGGTATTCTCCTGTCCGGCCGCCTCTTTTGCCTTCCGCTGGTTCTCTTTTACCGCCTCCTCATCGTACGGCAGCGCCTCCCGCTCCACAAACGAAATCGCATCTGCCGGACAGACCGGCAGGCAGTCACCGAATCCGTCGCAGTAGTCATCCCGGATCAGCTTTGCCTTCCCGTCAACCATCGCAATCGCACTTTCATGACAGGCATGCGCACAAAGCCCGCATCCTGTACATCTGTCTTCCTCTATCTGAACAATTTTTCGAATCATCACTGAATCTCCTTTTTTCTCTTTGTTTCTCAATACCTGTTTGTTTCTCAACCATGATATCATACTTTATCCCTGTTTTGACAGTTGTTTTTTTTAGTAGTTTTTTCCTACAATACCAACTCTTCATCCAGAGCCAGCGAATAAATAATCTTCTCTTTCACCTTTTTCCCTGTCGTCCGCTCCAGTGCCTGCTGGTAATAGACGAGCTGTTTTTCATACCTCTTTTTCAGCTCCCCGGCTTCTCTCACACGATCCGTTTTGTAGTCCACAAGAACAATCTCATCCCCCTCCGGGAACCATGCGTCAATGATTCCCTGCACGAGAATGGTTTCATCTTCCGGATAGGACGGATCTGCCTCACTTGCCGGAACGGACATCACAAACGGCTGCTCCCGCTTCAGGGTTCCATTTAGAAAGGCATTCCGCATCCGCATTCCGACCGGACTCTTTGCGAACGCCAGAACAGATTTGAAATAAATGCATTCCACTGCCTCTTTCGTCATTTTTCCTTCTGCAATCAGTTCCTCCGTCTGTGCCATCAGCTCTTTGATGCTGTACGCCCTGCGGTAATCGAGACATTCCAGCAGGCGGTGGTACGCCGTTCCGCGGTCAGCTCCCGTCAGGGCCTCAGCGTGATCCTTTTTCATAAAGCCCGGCACAATTGGTACGAGTTCTTCCTGCGCGAACAGCTCTTTTCCGATCTCGGATTCCTCCATCCCGGCCTTCTTCAGCTGCGAAACGGTAACTTTTACCGGAATCTGTTTTTCCTTCTCATACGGATACTGGTAGGCAAACCGCTCCTCCACAAGTTCCTTCAGCGCCGTTTCTCTCGGCGGCTGCTTCGGAATTTCCATGATTTTCTGCTCATTCACCGCGCGCTCCATCTGATGCAGCACCTCTCCCTCAACAAGTCCTGCCGGTGATACAAGGCGGATCGTTACCGGAATTTTCTCCGCATACAGCGGATTGTCCGCATTCCCTGCCAGACCGAATTGTTCATACAGCCCGTCAAAACACCGGTTTCTCGAAAATGCCGGCAAAATCCAGTCGAGATACCCGGATGCACTGCTCAATGTCTGATATGACAGCAGCTCCTCCTGCCGCCCCGCATGTGCCGCGCACTGCTTCACGCGGCTCTCCAGCTTCGACGCCATGCCCGTCATAATCAGCTTCTCCTTCGGTCGCGTCATGGCAACGTAAAGCACCCGCAGCTCCTCCGCCAGATTTTCCAGCTTCATGCTCTGCCGGATGATCTGCCGCGACAGTGTCGCCTGACGGACGCGGTGCTCCGGATCGATCGCATCCGCGCCGATGCCCATGCGGGAATGGAGTACAAGCGCCGCACGGCTGTCCATCTGGTTAAACGATTTGCCCATGCCCGAGAGGAACACAACCGGGAATTCCAGTCCTTTACTCTTGTGAATACTCATGATACGCACCGTATCTGCGCTCTCCCCGTAAATATTCACCTCGCCGAAATCGACTTCATACTTCTGAAGCTGCTCGATATAACGGATAAAGTTGAACAGTCCACGGTAACTCGTCGCCTCAAATTCCACCGCCTTTTCCACCAGCATCTCCAGATTTGCCCGCCGCTGCACACCACCCGGCATTGCAGATGCATAGCCGCCGTAGCCCGTCTCCTCGAGAATCTGTGTGATCAGCTCATGGATCGGCGTATACGGCACGCGGCTTCGCAGCGTTTCGAGCTGTGCAAGGAACCTCCTCAGCTTCTCCCGGAGTGCTTCATCATCCCCCATCGCCGCATATTTTCCACATGCCTCGTAAATTTTCACGTCTTTATCCACACAACGCACCGCCGCAAGCTCCGTGTCTGTGCATCCGCAGATGGGGGAACGCAGAATGGCCGTAAATGGAATCTCCTGACATGGATTATCACACAGGTGCAGATAATTCAGCACCGTAACAATTTCCTGCGTGGAAAAGTACCCTGTTTTTGATGTACTGTAAGCCGGAATTCCAGCCGCCTGGAGCACACGGGAGAAAGTCTCCGACCAGCCGCTGACCGCACGGAGCAAAATGACGATATCCCGGTACTGGATTTTCCGGTATTCCCCGGTCTCCTTATCCACAACTTCCTCATTTCCAACCATTTCCCGGATGCGCGCCGCAACGGCAGCCGCCTCCGTTTCCATCTTCGTCTCGCGGGATTTATCATCTTCCAGCTCCGGCGCCTGGTCGTCCAGCAGCAGAAGCTCCGTTTCGTATGCCCTCTGCCACGGATCCATATTTCCTTCTTCTTTTTTCGGGAACGCCGCACCCGCATGAAGGCTCGCCGCCTCATCGTACGCAATGCCGCCAAGCTCCGGGCTCATGAGTTTTCGGAATACATAGTTCGCCGTCGCAAGCACCTCCGGCCGGCTTCGAAAGTTTTTGTCGAGATCAATCCTCTGCTGACTTTCTCCCTCTTTTTGATACGTGTGATATTTTTCCAGAAACAGCTCCGGCCGCGCCAAACGAAAACCATAGATACTCTGCTTGATATCGCCGACCATAAACCGGTTCCACCTGCCGTCCTCCTCACCGGACACCGCAGAGAGCAGTGCCTCCTGGATAAAGTTGCTGTCCTGGTACTCATCGATCATAATTTCCCGGAACTGCTCCGACAGTTCCCGCGCCGCATCGGTCCGCACCAGGCAGCCGTCTTTTTGCTGCACGAGAATTTCAAGCGCAAAGTGTTCCAGATCGGCATAATCGAGAATATTTTTGCTCCGTTTTTTCTCCGCAAACGCTTTCGCAAACTGCTCCGTCAGATCAATCAGCACCCCGATCGGCTCCCGGCAGTCGGCAATCTCCTCCGCAATCGCAGCGCTGTCCTTCTCAAAAAACTGCTCCTTTAACTTCTGCAGCTCCTTTTTGCATGCATCGCGCTCCGCCTTTACCTGATCTTTCAGCGTTTCACTCACATCGTCTGCCTTTTTCCGCGAAAGTGCTTTAAACTTCATTCCGGCCATCGCGCGCACCAGTTCATCAAACGATTCTGTTTCCAGCAGTTCTTCCACCATCTGCTGGTCGGAAGCCAGCGCCTCATCATATAAATACGGTCCTCCAGAGCTTACTGCTGTTTTCCGGTTTTCCTGAATCCCTTCCAGAATACTCGAGAGCCGCTTTTTCGCCTCGCTCATCAGCTCCTGTACCCAGATACTCTCCTGCACTGCTTCCGGTGAATCCATCTGGTACGCCGCCCGGCACTCTTCGAGCCACTGCTCCGGCCATGGATAGCTCATGGAAAACTCATACAGTTTCAGCACAAGTGCATCGAGCCCGTCATCCTGCTTTCCCGCCGCGTAGCTCTCCACAAACCGTGTAAATGCAGACTCCTTTTCCGTAAAGCGTTCTTCCATGACCTTCTGGATCACATCGCTTTTCATCAGACGGATCTCCCCTTCATCCGCCATGCGGTACACCGGATCAAGATCGATCATCTGAAAATAATTTTTTATCACATAGGAACAGAAACCGTGAATTGTGCTGATCTGCGCATGGTGAAGCAGGGTCTGCTGCCGCTGTAAATGCTCATTTTCCGGGTTTTCCGCAAGGCTCTGCTGCAGAGCGCGGCCGATTCTCTCTTTCATTTCTCCTGCCGCCGCACGCGTAAAGGTTACGACAAGAAGCTGGTCAATGTCGATTGGATGCACAGGATCTTTCACCATTGCAAGGATCCGCTCTACCAGAACCGCTGTCTTTCCGGAACCCGCTGCCGCGCTGACCAGAAGATTCCGGTCTCTCGCATCAATGACTTTCTGCTGTTCCGCTGTCCATTTTACTGCCATGTTCTTTCCCTCTTCTTTCTGGCTGATTTTCTTTCCCTCACTTGGAAAAAATGCACCATATTTCACTTTTTCAAAAGCAGTCACTCTTTTTGATCTCTTTGTGCTGTCTCCTGCATTGCCTTCATCAGCAGTTCTGTATCCATGCCCTTTAATTTACGGTATTCATATCCCTGAATTTTCTGATCGAATCCGCAGATTCCCTGATATTCGCAATATGCGCATGCCGTTGCTCCATCCCGCTGAAATGGCGAAATTTTTACATTTCCCGAGAAAATGCCCTCGCCGATCTCACGTACCTTCTTTCTGGTGTATGTCCGAATCACATTAAACTGCTCCGACGATGCCACTTTCGAATAGCCCGTGTAGCTTCCATCCTTCTTCTTTCCAACCGGAATCACATCCGACGTCGTTCCATCCGCGAGTACTCGGTCGAGAAGCTCCACCACCTTCCGATCTGCATTTACAAGGCCATCCATCCGCAGTGCTTTCAGCATCCGTCTGCCCCACGCCTCATCGGTCTCATCTTCTTCCTGGTCGAGGATCGGATCATCAATATGATAATAAAATACCCCCGCAGGCTCCACCAGCTTACCTGGATGCTTTTTCTGCTCCAGCTCCACCGCCGCATCCAGATAAACCGCCAGCTGCAGCTGTAACCCATAATAGAGCGCCACCAGGTCAAGCGATGTATTTCCCGTCTTGTAATCGATAATTTTCACATAGACCTTATCGTCCGTCTCACAGAGATCCACGCGGTCAATCCGTCCGCGCAGGCGCATCTTCTCATGCTCCGACAGATCAATATT
The DNA here is from genome assembly GCF_003477865.1 of Blautia sp. AF34-10. Taxonomy (NCBI): domain Bacteria; kingdom Bacillati; phylum Bacillota; class Clostridia; order Lachnospirales; family Lachnospiraceae; genus Blautia; species Blautia sp. AF34-10. Next base: position 20,893 of record NZ_QUED01000023.1, on the reverse strand, counting down.
AATCGCCGACAAGGAGTCCTCCATGGAGAACGAAACCTCAAATTCACCCGGCTCAAATTCTCCCTGCCGAATCTGCTGCTGCAGCGCCCACACCGTCCGTTTCAGAATCCGCTTTACGCGGATGATGCGATACTGATTCCGGCTTGAGCTCTGGAAAATCGTGTTTCCGTAATCTGCCATCGTCTCCTCGACGCACTCCTCGATCAGGCGGTCACGGGTATCATCCCCGACAGTCTTCCATGTCTCGCCATTTTCCTGCAGTTTTTTTGAAAACTTTTCGAGTGCTTCATGCATAACCGTTCCCATATCGGCCGCTTTCAGCTCATACTGATCCCGCTCGCGGATCTGAAGTCCGAACTCCATAAAGTGGGCAAACGCACATGCCGCATACTTTTCCAGCCGTGTCGCACTGTTTTTCAAAGTGTCCCCGTACAGCGCCGATGCCGCACTCCTTCCGATCACACCGTCCGCACAGCGCAGAAAAGCCGCTTTCCGATATGTCTCCGCCGGAATCCCCGCCTCCGGATGTGCCGCATACCAGCGGTAAAGCTCTTCAAACAGCGGATTCATCTCGCCCTCTGCCGCCTTTCCAAGCTCCTCCAGAAACAGTGCCTCCCCGGAACGCGGCATTTCCAGTTTTTCCTCCGGATTTTCTTCTTTTTCGATATCCCGCACCAGAATTTCCGGGAAGAGTTTCCGGATTTCATTGATCAGATACGACGGATTCTGCGCCTCGCCGGACGCGCCCGCTTTCGCAAAGGAAAGGTACAGCCGCTCCGACGGCTTCGTCAGATTTCGGTAGAGATGGAATTTCTGCTGATACATCGTCTCCCGCGCCGTCGGGGAGAGTTTTGCATCCGCGCGCTCCAGCTCCTCGCGGTCATACTCCGAGAGAATACCGCCTCCCGCGTCGTGACGCGGAATCAGCCCGTCGTTCACACCGACGAAAAACAACACACGGATATCCTTCAGACGTGATCTCTCATTGTCACCGATCAGTACCTGGTCCGCGGTCGGCGGAATAATGCCAACAGAAGCCTCTGCAAAGCCAGCCTCCAGAATCTCCTGATACTCTGCCAACGTCATTTTTTCATCGCCAAGCACCTCGACAATCTTGTCCAGCAGTTCCATAACGATGCCATAAATCTGACTGTATTCTTTTGCAAATGCCTCCTGCCCCTGCTGTTCAAACTGACACCGTCGCTCTTCGAGCTTTTCCTGTACCTGATTCTGAACGACAAGCGCATACAATGCCTCCGTCCGTTCCCGCACCGTGGCATCTTTTTTCTTCATCTGTTCCGCAAACGGCTGAACCTCCTCATAGAATTTTTCCCGAAGAAGATTGCGCTGCGGCACTTCATCCGGTTTGATGCTGCAATACCCCCTCGTCCACGTTTCCGCATACGCTTTTAGTCCGCGGATTCCAAGCGCGAGTACATAATTTTCCATCGCATCTGTCTCCGCACGGTTCAGACTCGAGAGACCGCAACGCAGATAACGGAAGACGCTCTCGTAGGAAAAGCTCTGTACCACCATCTCGATCGCCGCGCGCAGAAATTCCACGAACGGATTCATCAGCACAGAATGCTTTTCGTCCACAAAGTACGGAATGCCGCATTTTTCAAAAATTTCCCGCGCATATGTGCCATAAATGGAAAGATCTCCGGTCAGAACGGCAAAATCCTGGTACCGCATCTTCTCCTCACGCACCATGCGGCGGATCAGGCGCACCGTTTCTTCGAGCTCCGCACGTGGGGATGGCGCTACGCTAATATAAATTCCCTGCTGTTCCAAATCTTGTCCGGACTCCAAATGCTCCGTTTTCGTTTCCTGTGCATTTTCCAGCGTGCTTGGCCCAATTTCTTTTTTGTTCTTTCCATTTGTTCCTGCCCCTGCTTTTGACGCTGCTCTTTTTCCTGCCTCTGTTCCGACAATCCTTCTTTTTCCATATCGAAACAGGTTCTGTTCTAGCTGATCCATCCTGCTTCCCGGCAGAAAACGGCCATATCCCGAGCGTCTGACCCAGATTTCCGGCTCCACTGGGCACCCTGCTTCGTCTGCCGCTTTCATGAGCTGTTGAACCAGCTGGCGGCTCATCGCAAAAAGCTGATGCGGAATCGCTTTTTTGTACGGATCCTCCCGCTCATCCATAATAATCGTCACATAAACCTTCGCACAGAGCCGAAATAATTTTCCAAGCACACCGATCTGCACCGGCGTAAATCCGGTAAAGCCATCCACCAGCACCTCACTGTTTTTGATAAGCACCGATTCTTCCAGTTTTCCCGCCAGAACCTCCAGCACATCCTCCGCCGTCACATAGCGGTTCTCCAGATACTCCTCAAATGCGCGGTAGATTACCCCGGTGTCTTTCAGCTTTGCCGCCAGCAGCTTTTTCTCTCCCGTCTCCTCCGCCCACATGTCGAGTTCGGACGGCGCAATCTGATACTGCTTCAGCTCGGAAATCAGCGATTTCATCTGCGAAACCGCACCGGTTCTTTTTAACGTGCTGCCAAGAATTGTCAGCTCCTTTTTCTTTTCCTGCGCAACGCGCTTCACCACGAGCTTTTTCCCGTCTCTTCGAGCACCGGATACAGGCTGCCTCCGGTCTCCTCAAAAATACGGTACGCCAGACGCTGGAAACTCAAAATATCAATATTCAAAATACCGCCCGCCGGATGCAGTGACACAAGCTCTTTCTGCGTCTGCATTGTAAACTGCTCCGGCACAATGATCAGATAAGTTTTCTCCGGGTGGCGCATCGCTTCCGCCAGAATTTTCTGATACGCATATCTCGACTTTCCAGCCCCCGAATTTCCCATAATAAACTGCAGACTCATGTTTCGCTCCTCCTGTTCTGTTCCACTTCTGCCCAAAAGCTAAACATAGTTACAGTATAGCAGACTCCTTTTTTTGATGCAATCAGCCTTCAGGTAAACAGTAACCATTTCCTCCCGAAAATACTGCCGTATATTTCTAACGTAAACGGCCGCTCTCAACAGCTAAAAATATTCAGCATTAAGAGCGACCGTACATTTTAAGATCAATGACAGCGTCATATATTTTTATTATGTTATACTTTTCAAACGTTCCATCAAGGTTTCCATGCGGCACAAAAAAATCGTTGCCGCAAGTAAATCCGCAGCTCCTCCCGGACTCATATTTTTCCGGATACAAATCTGATTCAGTTCTCGCACTTTTTGCAAACCCTCCGCGCAAAAAGCACCACCTGTCTTAAGAATTGCCCTTGCTTCTGTTTGCAGCCATCGCATTTCTTTCTCACTGGTTCTGCTGATGACATTTGTGTCCGTAAGCTCTCCTATAATCTCAAGAAGAATCTGTACATTGATCTGATTTTGATCCCTGTTATTTGCTATATACTGTTTCATATGAGGAACCGTAAGTTCACACAGAATCGGATATCCGCTCATCGCCAGTCCCCGGACTCCTTTCTCGCCCAGATGGCAGTAAATTTTTTCTCCATGCGTGATCCCCGAGCTTTGTTTTATTTTCTCAGATCCTGTTCCAACTCTTTTTTTGTCATTTCCAGACTGATCCGGCAAACATCCTCCGACTCGATTTTTCCGGAATTTCTCAGGGAAATTCCGGCCGCTGCTGCAAGAATGCCAATCGTAAAAATGATTCCTTTGTGCGTATTGACTCCTCCGGTTGCAGCAAACATTTTTTCTTCCGTCTTTTTTCCTCTTTCTCTGAGAAGGGGAAACAATGTCTCCGGAGCTGCCTCCCAGGAATACCCGGCTACAAACATTGCCGCCAGATCTTCGGCGATCGCTCTGTACTCTTTTGAAATATCTGACAGTTCATATCTGTATGCGCACCGGCATCCTCCCGGTCTACTAAGCCTGGTTTTGGTGTTGTATACACTTCTTCCATCAGTGCCTGACTGATTTCAGCGGCTACGCCTCTTTGCAGCTGTTCTTCCCATATGATACCATAAATCTTTTTTCTTAATTCTTCGATCGAATGTTTTCTGCTTCTGCCACACTGATAGGCCGGGTTGTTGCATAACAGACATTTTCTTTCCGGAAATCCAAGATCTTTTCTGCTGATTTTCGTATTTTCTTTTTCCAATACATCAATATCATACAATCTCCCGATTTTCGTCTCTTCCAAAGCAACCATAAGCTTTTTCACCTGGCAGCCGTCTGCTTTCACAACCAAATATCCTTCATATCCGGTTATGTTTTCTTGTACCAGCCGGACTTCCGTCGAAATTTTCTCCGTTTCCAGCTTATTCTGTATCTTTTCCAGTCCTTCATAAAAGACCTTTTCGAAAAGTTCATTTACCTTTTCCGGACCCGGAATATTGAGCATAAAGCAGATTAAGGTACCCGGATATTTTTCAAGAAGCTCTTTCTGCGTTGCTACCCTTTTTTCTCGGCTCCACAATACCTGCTCTAAGGAAACCTTATTTTCTGTTTTCATTCTTTTTCCTTTCCAGATAGCGCCGGGTACTTTCCGGAAGCATTCCGCAGACGCTTTTTAATTGATTTTCCGCATATTTTTTTCTAACCTCAGATGCACTGATGATCTGGTCTCCATATGTTTTTCTGGGAATTTCATGAAAGCGGATCTGATAGCACGGTAGCTGCTCCCGTAAGCACTGGTTATAGGTATGTGTCACATCGCAGACCGGTTCACTGCCTACATAGCGATCCGTAATTTTAAGTTCCGGTGCAATACGCTCTCCAAATAACTGAATATCCAACTGGCAATTCATCTCATAGGCTTTCGCTTTTTCTTTGATAAAATATGTCGGAAACACAGCCGGCGAAATCATGTATTCTGAGGTCTGGTGAAGAATCACATTTGGAATTTCCTGTATTCCTTCTCTTACCAACTGATACCGTTCTCTCGTTGTCAGAAAGCTCTGTTCTTCTGAGAGGATAAAAATATGCAGCCATTTGTTTTTTTTTGCCGCCTCCCGGATCAGGTATTCATGTCCTCTGGTAAAGGGATTACAATTCATAACCACTGCCCCAATACCGTTTTCATGCCTGTTTTCCACTTTGCACTTCTGTTGTTCCTGTGTTTCTTTTTTTAATCGTTTCAGGAATTTTTCCAGTCCGTTTTTGTCATTTTCCAGAAGAAGAATTTTTTCTGTCTGTGTCACCGGATACATTCCCATACTGCAAAACAGTTCTTTGTTCTGAGGCTTGGTAAATCCAAAAAAATGAGAAATTCCCATTCCATAAAAATATTCAATCAGAGATGTCATAAGATGTGCCAGCAGATTCTGTCCTTGATACTCTTCTGATACCGCAACACATTTTATGATATTTTTCTGGCAGGAGCAGTTGCTATGATTTCTTTCTCTTTTCGCAATACAATGGAATGCGTAATCTGCTCATCATAAGTAAGTCCCATGTATTCCAGAAATTTTTTGAGTTCCTCTTTCTTTTTCCCGGTAAAAGGATCCCCTGTTTCTTCCATATAGTCCCCCACTGCCTGCCCTCCTTCTCTTATTTATGTACTGACTCCGGGAGTACCTTCTTTTCCTCTTTAAATTGGAATGGTTTAATCTGACGAACTACATCCATGATGGTTCCGTCTCTGCTTTCAATAATTCCTACAATACGTTCGCCAAATTCTACTTTCTCCGGTTCTCCTGCAATCCGGTAAGCCAAATCCCGAAGTTCTTCTATCGTTTTCAGCGGAAGTCCACTGTTTTTTACCGCTTCCAGCAGATCTTTTCGCAGTGGATTAACTGCAACTCCATATTCCGTGATGACTACATCTACAGATTCTCCCGGTGTTGTCACTGTTGTTACTTCCGTACAGATTGCCGGAATTCTTCCTTGCAATAATGGAGTCAGTACAATGGTGCATTTTGCGCCTGCCGCCGTATCCGGATGACCTCCCTGCGCGCCTGTTATAACGCCATCGGAACCTACTACAACATTGCAATTGAAATTTACATCAACTTCCAATGCTGCCAGAATCACAAAATCCAGTTTGTTGACTACTGCGCCCTTGTTAAAAGGATCTGCATATTCACCGGCACTGATTCTGAAATGCCTGATATCTTTTACTGATTCTACCGCATCCAGATCAAAATCCTGCGTATCCAGAAGTACATCAACCTGATTGTTATCCAGAAGATCACACATCGGTTTCGTCAATCCTCCGACGCCGAAACGCATACGGATTCCACGTTCCTTCATGATTTTTGCCAACGAAATGGTGGAAGCGATAGATGCGCCTCCCACACCGGTCTGATAAGAAAATCCATCTTTAAAGTACGGGGTAGAAGTGACAAATCGTGTACAGTAATCCGCCATCATCAGTTTTCTCATATCTTTCGTCGGTTTCGCTGCACCTGTTGCAATTTTCTTGGGATCTCCGATTGCATCTACCACTACTACATAATCTACCTTTGTCATGGAAATATGTGCCGGAAAATTAGGAAACGGCACCAGACAGTCCGTAATTGCTACGACCCGGTCCGCATAATCAGCATCTACCATCGCATAGGACAATACTCCGCAATCTGCTTTTCCACCGATACCACGACAGTTTCCATAATCATCACAAGTCGGTGCTCCGATAAATGCAATATCCAGGTGTACTTCCCCTGTTTCGATTGCCCGAACTCTGCCGCCGTGGGAGCGCATCACTGCAAGCCCTTTCAGTTTTCCCTCAGAAATCGCTTTTCCAATCTCACCGCGCACACCAGAAGACTGGATTCCTGTAATCGTTCCATCTTCCATGTACGGTACCAGTCCTGCATGCGCTTTCCCCAGAGAACTGGCACAAATGGTAATATTTTTAATACCCATTTTATGGATTTCTTCCATCACCATATTTACAACCAGATCACCATCCCGGAAATGATGATGAAATCCAATTGTCATGCCATCCCGGATTTCACATTTCACCAGTGCCTCATGAATTGTTTTCACCAATTTGCTGCCATCGGAATTCACCACGCAGCGGGTTTTCGGACCATCTTTCTGATATTCATAACCATCATAATAATGCACTCCGTGAAATACTTCTTTTCCTGTTGCCTTCAATATTTCCTCGGGAATTTCTCTCCCTACTGCATTTTTCATCTTACAGTTCCCCCTCGTACACACCGGAAGCCTTGGCCAGTTCGATTATTCGCTTTGCACCATCATAAAATGCAATATCAATCATCTTTCCGTCCACAGTAAATACACCGATTCCCTGTGCCTTTTTGCTATCAATCTCACGGACTACTTTTTCCGCAAAAATAATCTCTTTTTCTTTCGGTGTAAAAATTTCATGTACAATATGAATCTGTCTTGGATTGATAATTGATTTCCCGTCAAATCCCATCAGGTGAATCGTATTGACATCTTCTCGAAAACCATCTTCGTTCTCCAGATCTGTATAAACGGTATCAAAACATTGCACACCTGCTGCCCGCGCAGCAATGACAAGCTGCTGTCTTGCTCCCATCAGTTCTATTCCGGTTCCCGTAATGTGGGTATGCAGATCTTTCGTGTAATCTCCACCGGACAGTGCGATACCAAACAGCCTTTTCGAAGCCTCGCAAATTTCTAATGCCTTCACCACACCTCTTGCCGATTCTATCGCTGCCATAATTAAGGTACTGTTCTCCGGTCTGCCAAATTCATTCTCCGCCTTTAAAATTTGCTGCTCCACTATTTTTACATCCTGCGCTGTCTCTGTCTTAGGAATACGGATGCCATCACATCCACCGGCTACTGCGCAGCGGATATCTTCCTTCCAGAAAGGCGTGTCCAGACCATTAATACGTACAATCCGTTCTGCTCCATGATAATCAATCGTGCGCAGTGCATGAAACAGGGAAAATCTGGCTGCATCCTTCTGATTTTCTGCCACTGCATCTTCCAGGTCCAACATCAGAGAATCTGCCCCATAAATATACGGATCCTTAATCAGTCCCGGCTTCTGTGCATTTAAAAACATCATGGTACGGCGTAATCGCTTTTTTGCGTCTCTCATCTGATTGCACCTCCCCATGGCAGCTGCTCCGACTGTCCGGCGGAACGGTATACCGCAGCTTCCACCCTCGCACGGATGGTGCAGTCCAGAGCTCCTTTATCTACAATCTTAATTTTTACGTTCTGAACTCCCAGACTTTTCAGAGTATCCAGAACCACATGACGGATCTGATTTCCATACTGATGAATCACTGTGCTTTCCAGTACCAGATCTATGTTTCCATCTCCATCTTCTACCGTAACCATACAATCGCTGGATTCCAGTGTTCCGGCTACGGCTGCTTTTTCTATCTCCATTTTCCTCTTCTCCCTGTATTTCCCGTGGGGCTGTCGCACTAAAAAAATCTGGCGAGACAACCCCCTTTATACTCTGCAGATTTTACTCTTCTACTGATTTTCCCGCAAAGTTCATCCAGTCCAGAATCTTCTGAATATACTCATCAAAGAAAATATCATCATGCCTTCCCGGTCCCTCTTCAAACAGCAGCGGAACGCCCAGCTGATCCGCAAACTCCTTCAGATCGACCGAATCCTGGTGACGTCTGTCCTCTGTACCGCAGCAGGTATACAATCTCGGAATATCTCTTCCTTCTTCTTTCCGGTTTTTCAACAGTGTAAAAACATCATGAACCTCCGGTGTAATCGCAGGCGGATCACCATATAACGCTTCACAAAGGGTGGATACCGTGTTAACCTTTCCCTGATAACGATATTCGGCATGGTAAGATCCCGCAACGCCTCCGATTGCCGCAAATTTTTCCGGACAGGTAAGTCCCCATTTATAGGCACCGTAACCTCCCATCGACATTCCTGCAATAAAACGGTTTTCCCGCTTTGTTGCTGCCGGGAAATTTCTCTCCACAAAATCTGTCAGTTCTTCTGTCAGATAAGAAAAATAATCCAGTCCGTATTTCATGTCCGTATAGGCGCTGTTATATACGCTTGGCATAACCACCATGATCTGATGCTCATCTGCATAACGCTCAATTTTGGAGGTCCGCAGATACGTAAGGTGGTCACCTGTAAATCCATGCAGCAGATACAGGGTCTGATATTTTTTGTTTTTTCCGAAAGTCTCTCCCTTTTTTCCCTGCTCCACATCTTCCATCCGCTCCTTTTCCGGAAGCAGAATCGAAACATCTACCTGCATCCGCAGGATACAGGAATGAAAATTACAATGTACATATGCTGCCATCTGTTTCTCCTTTCTGTCAGCCTTTTACAGCGCCGACAACCACACCTTTGATAAAATATTTCTGAAGCATCGGATAAATAATAATGATTGGTAAAATTCCGACAAATGCCAGTGCCATTCGGATGGAGTTGCCCGGAAGCGAAACTGCCTGTCCTTCCGCTGCCAGCTCTGATGCTCCGCTTCGCAGATATTCAATGTTTTTCATGATACGCATCAGCAGATTCTGAATACCAAAATATTTTGGATCCTGTACGTAATATAAAGCATTGGTCCAGCTGTTCCAGTAGGAAAGACCTGTAAACAGTCCAATGGTGGCAACTACCGGCTTCGACAACGGAAATACAATTTTGGTGAAAATTCCAATTTCTGACGCTCCGTCCAGCTGCGCAGCTTCGTATAATGCTTCCGGCAGACTGTTGCTGTAATAGTTTCTTACCAGGAAAATATTGAATGCTGTCATCAGAAGATTCGGAAAAATCAGTGCTGCATACGTATCTTTAATGTGAAAAAATGTTGTCCACATAATATACTGTGGCACCAGTCCTCCATTAAACAGCATGGTAAAATACACAAAAAAGGATAATGCATTTCTATATTTGAATGTTTTTCGTGCCATCGGATATGCGATCGAAGTTGTCAGTAGCACGCTTAATCCGGTTCCGACAACGGTTGTTCCAATCGTAACAAGATACGATCTTACAATTGTTGCTGCCTGTTTTACCATGTAGGTATATGCTTCCAGGCTGAGTTTCTTCGGCAAAATCTGATATCCGTTTGTAATCAGTTCATTTTCATCGGTAAAGGACGCAACCACCAGAAGAATCATCGGAAACAACGCCACAATACTGATTACCACTAAAATAACTGTTGCTATTGCAATAAATCGTTTTTCATCGCTGACTGTCTTTTTCATATCCTGCCTCCTAGAACAATGCGTTTTCCGGATCTTTTTTCCGCACAATAAAGTTTGCAATCATTACCAGTGCAAAACCAACTAATGACTGATATACACCTGCTGCCGAAGACATTCCTACATTACCCTGTTCCATCAAACCGCGATATACATACGTATCTATCGTCTGTGTCGTAGAAAACAGGTTCCCGCATTCATCGGTACCTGATAGAACAAACCAAAGTCCGAATAGAATACACGGCCGATTGCCATTAATGTCATAATAATAATGGTTGGTCTCAGAAGCGGAAGTGTAATGGCAGTAATCTGTTTCAATTTAGAAGCGCCATCAATCTTTGCTGCTTCATAAATTTCCTTATCAATGCCTGCAATACCTGCCATATAAACGATCGCATTATATCCGGCATTCTTCCAAAGATATACAATAACCAGGATAAACGGCCATGCCGTTTTTGCGGTATACCAGTCTACGCCCTTTTTCCCCAGCGCATTTAAGATTGTATTGTTCACAAAACCGGTTGTACTTCCCAATAACGCATATACCAGATACGCCGTTACAACCCAGGACAGTAAGTGCGGAAATAACAGCACGGACTGGAAAAACTTTCCGCGTAACAGTTCTCCCAGCTCATGCAGCAGGATTGCAAAAATCACAGAAACTACTGTTCCGATCACAATAAACGCCAGATTATATAACAACGTGTTTCTCGTAATGACCCATGCATCATCTGTCAGAAACAAAAATTTAAAGTTATTCAGTCCACACCATGGGCTTCCCCAGATTCCTTTTGCATAACTGAACTTTTTAAACGCAATAAAGGTTCCCACAATCGGGATATAGTTATTAATAATCAGATATGTAATACCTGGCAGTGCAATGAAAAGCAATGCTAATGTATTTTTACTGGCATATTTCTTCTTACTCTTTGGCATAATTCGAGCTCCCTTTTATAAATAAGGCTGCGGTGATATTCCGCAGCCCTTTCCTTTTTTCAAAGTCTTTTCTACTTACTACTCATCCATGCATCCAGCTGCTCCTGCTTTGCCTGAATCAGGTCATCCATACCAGCTGCTTTCAGTCGTTTTGTCATCTCGGCAAGTGTTGTATCTACATCTGCTGCACCAACCCACAGAGATTTTTTATACTCTTCTACAATGTTCTGGCATGCGGTGTATTCTGCTTCTTTATCACTGTAGTCGTAAAGGAAACCATAATAATTTGAATGATCTCCATCATAATTCTGCTGTTTATTTGTCTCTTTTTCTTCTCCATACAGACCGCCTGCAACCGGATAGGTCAGCCATTTATTTCCCCAGAAATAGTAGTTCATATTATTGGTATATGCTACACTGTTCAGATCCGTATATCCATCCGGTGCTACTGCACAACCATTTTCATCCAATTTGTAATCCACTCCTTCTTCTCCATAGACCAGAAGGTTGTCTACATATGCATCCGTGTACAGCAGGTTCATAAATTTGCAGGCTGCTGAAGGATCTTTACAACCGGAATTTACCATCCATGCTCCGCCGTTTCCAGACCAGATCATAGAATCACTGATCTGTACGTTTTCAAAAGGATGACCATAGTTGTTTGTATACTGCTGCGCAATCTTTGGATTACCCAGTCCACAGAATGTACCAAAGCAGTTGCCGGACATCAGTAATTCTGCGGTAGTTGCCGTTGTGGTAGCTGCATCACTTGCATAATAACCAGCTTCAAACCAGCTTCTGGTCAGTTCGCACAGTTCTTTGAAATCTGTCGTTTCATACATATCCACTACAGTTGCATTGTCCTGATAAGCCACACCGGAAACTGGTGAGGCAATATTGTCGCCTAATGGATCGATTTTATCAATCTTGCCCAGGTAACTTTCAAATAATGCATTCGCTCTGTTCGGATCAATGATTGTCATATCCGGATAAGCTTCTTTTACCTTTGCAAACACTGCAGTCAGATCTTCCGGTTTGGTAACCTGGCTCATATCAATTCCAAGTTTCTCTGTAATATCTTCACGATAGGTAAATCCACCCGGTACATAGTTAGAACCCATATTCAGAATTCCATATGTTTTTCCCTCTACCGTTGTCGGCGCCAGAAAACCATCGTAAAGAGTTTCTGTTGTCTCTTTCAGATCATTGTCCAGATACTCTGTAATATCCAGCGCTGTTCCATCCTGGATATATTTCAGATGAGATGTATTATATGCCTGAAATAAATCCAGCTGTTCTCCGGATGCCAGCATCAGATTCACCTGATTCATATAATCAGAATTGGAAAACAGTACCAGTTTGACCTTCGTATTGATCTTATCTACTGTATAATCGTTGATCAGGTTCTGAATTCTTTCCAGTTCTGATGACTCCGGGATATTGTTCTGCGTCATGTACGCAAATACAACCTCTGCCGGTTCTTCGCTGTCGCTGCTTTCCTGTTTGCCGCTCTCCTGCTTTCCGGCTGCATCACCGCTCTGTGCTCCACCACATCCGCTCAGCAGAGATCCTACTGTCAAAGTAGCCATCAAAATCGCCAAAATCTTTTTCTTCATTTGTTTCTCCTTTCTTCTTTCCGGTTCCTTTTGATAGACTTATCATAACGCAAAAAAAACGAAAGTTCTTACACAAAAAAGTACAAAAACTTTCGTTTTTAAGATATCTATTCTCTTTTCCGAAACTCTGCCGGTGAAAGTCCCGTATATTTTTTAAATACAGATGAGAAGTACGGAAGCGTATCAAATCCGACTTCCAATGCAATATCAATCACCTTTGTATTGGTGTTTTCCAACAAATGCTTCGCTTTTTCCACACGCAGGGAATTAATATAATCATTCAACGACGTTCCGATATCCTTCCGGAACATTTTTCCAATGTACTCCGGCGAAAAGTGGAACCTCTCTGAAAGCGTATTCCTGTTGATGTCTTCCGTATAGTGTTCTCTAATATAATCAATTACCTGATCTGTGATCCGTTTTTCTGTTTTTTCCTTCTGTTCTTTCTGTGTCAGGTCAAATACCTTATTCATCAGCCAGGTCATCCACTGCACCATAGAAAACTCAGATTTAACAGCATTCATATCCAGTTTCAGATAGATCGGATCATGAATCACGCTGTTCATATTTTCATTTTTATCATGGAGATATTTGCTTACAAGCTGTGTCAGTTCCACTTGAAAGTTGCGAAATCCTTCTACGGAATGCATCGTTTGTTTTACATGCTGCAGCATTTTTTGTAAATATTCCAGTGTGCTTACCCTGGACCCCTTTTTCAGACACTGCAGGATATAATCTTCGTCCAGAATATGTCCGGACGCCTCCTTTTCTCGAAGCAATACCATAAATTCCTTTATTTCCCCTTCGTCATAAATATGCGTTTTGTCATATTCCATTATTTTTTCTTTTTCCAGACCCACTTCATAAAAAGGAACACTCGGGGAAATGTATCCGATCTGCAATGTCTCCGGAAAATATTTTTCAAATATGTTTCTGACCTGCTCTGCTCTCTCTTTCGTCTCCTTTTCCGAAAATTCCGACAGAATTCCAAGATAGGTTCCCTTATTTTCTTCCCAGCAGATCACATTTTCCATTTTGATTTTTTCTGTGAATGCTTCTGCCAGAATGTTTTCCATTGCAAATTTATAAATGGATTCCTGTCCCTTTTCTTTACCCAAGTCCAGTTTTCCACTGGCAAAATGAAGAATCACAACACAATATTTTTCCTGAATCTCTTCCTCTATCCCCTGCTGCTTTATTTCCTCCTCAAGTCCCTGTTTCTGCACACCGGGTTCCAGCAATACTCTTGTCCAGAAATATCGCACCATCTTTCTTATTCCGCTCTCCCAATATTCCCGGATTTCCTCCGTTTTTTGTTTCCAGACTATTTTTTCTGTCACACGAAGCAATGTCTGATTGATTTTATTCATGTCAATCGGCTTCAGCAGATAGTTTGCCGCACCATTCTGTACAGCTCCATAGGCATATTCAAATTTTTCATGGCTGGTCAGAAAGATAACCTCTGTCTGGATTTTCTGTTCTCGTACCCATTTCAGAAAATGAATTCCATTCTCCTTTGGCATTTCAATATCACATAAAATCAGTTCCACTTTATTTTTTTGCAAAATATCTCTGGCCATAGAAGTATTGTAGGCCACATAGATCTGGTCAATAGAAAGTAACTCGCGATCCAGCTGTTCTTCCAATACCTGCGTTGTCACAATTTCATCATCTACAATCAGCAAATTCATCTCTCTTCGTCTTTCTCCTCATCTGTACATTTCAGTGTTTTCGGAATCCATATGGTTATTTTAGTTCCTTCCGGTTCCAGATTCTCAAAATACAGAAGATGATCCTGCTGGTACATCATCTTCAGAACCTCTTTTACATTTTTTATTCCAATTCCACTTCCATCTTCTTTTTCTGTTATTTCCATATCTTTATTCACAAAGTCCAGTATTTCCTGCGAAAATTGACCCTGCGATATATATAGTTCCAGTTTTAAGTAAACTTCCTTCCCCGAAAAGCTCAACAATGCCTGAATCAGAACCGTAGTGAACGAATCAATACTGATCACGTGCTTAAATATATTTTCCAAAAATGTATGCAGGATCATCTGCGGCACCGGATACTGCTGCGTTTCTTCCGGTATATCCATATAGACATAAAAGCAATCCCGGTACATAAGTCGCTGCATTTCCAGATATCCACTGGCATTCTTTATTTCATCCTGCAGCGGAACGGTATGCAGACCGGTTCGAAACATATAGCGGATATTCTGTGAAAATGCCTGAATAAAGGTATGGACATTCTCTTCCTCGTGCTGATAAACCATGCTGTTGATTGTTGATAAAGCATTCAGGAAATAGTGTGGTTTTAATTGCATATGGATATACTTCAGTTGTACATCCTTCATTCGAAGTTCCTGTTCGTACTTTTCTACCCTCATTTCAAGAATCGTCTGTACCATATCATTATATGCCTGTTTTACTTCTTCCATTTCGTAGCTGTTCGTATTATATTCCGCTCTTGCCCTGAAATCCCCACTGTGAATTTTTCTGGAAACCCAGGACAGGTCTGCAATCGGCTGAAAAATTTCTTTTTGCATATACCAGACAATTGTTCCAAAGAAAAGTAAAGACAGTACTAAAAATCCAAAAATAACGATACCGGATGTAGAATATGCGGCATACTCGGAGGATTTTACGCTGTAATACATCTGATATGCATCTTCCAGAACAGATCCCCGATAGATACTGATGGATGGATCCTGTTTCTGCAGATTCTCTATCGCTTCTCCATATGTCCAATCCTCTCCTGAACCGCACAGAATTTTCCCTTTTTTGTCTGTAAGATAGAACGCTGCCTCTTTGATGGACATATCATTATAGTTTAACAAAGAGTCCAGTCTTTTTTCTGATATCAATACAGCGATCGTATTTGCACCATAATTATAATATTTTACCAGATACACCTGCTCCCCCATGACAGTAGAAGTCCAGCCGGATGTAGGAGTTTTATCAAACGTATTACGCTTTTGAAGATACTTTTTGATATCTTTTATTGTATCATATGTTATATTTCCATTTCTCTGAATCAAAATACTGTTGTCTTTGCAATTAACAATCGCATAGGCATCCGCTTCTTTGGTATCTTTACATCTTTCCTTAAGAATCTGCAGCATTTGATGCTGCGCTTTCACTTTCTCCAGATTATTTTCTCCATTCAGCTGTGTCAAAAGCAGCCGACATCCCAGTAAAAGATCCAGGTTATCGTCAAGTCGCTCCAATACACTTTCCATCGTATTATGATAAATTTGCAGTGTATTTTCCACCAGGTTTTTCTCGTTTTTTTTAGCAATATCAACAATAAATGATTTGTACAGAAACAGTAATATAATCTGCAGAAGCAAAAAAGTAGTTAAAAAAACACTCATAGTACTTCTGATTTTTCTTTTTTTCATCTTTCCCCTCTTCTTTTCCCAACTCTTCTCTGAAATCTGTTATCGTGACCGATTACATTATATACTAATTCTCGGGCAGAAGAAAGACTGTCCAAAGATTATATTCGGAATTTGCATGTTACGAAACTTTCTTTCATAAACGATTTCTCTTTTACATACATTATAATAAAAACGCCCGTCCGTTTGCCCCTCGTCCGCTCACAGACGGTTTTTCAAAAAGGAGTGTGCCCGCCCATGAGTTCCAAAACGAAAATCATTGTACTACATATGAAAGAAGTGGTTTACACCACTGTTTTTCTCGCTCTCGCGATCCTTCTGCTCGTGGTTTTTCTGATTATGTTCGGTTCCGGAAAAAAGGAGTCTGCGAAGAAACCTGCGGCCTCATCCACCGGTTCTGCCGAGAGTGCACGCTACATTCCCGGCATCTATACCTCCACAATTTCTCTCGGTGACCAGACCTTCGATATACAGGTCGATGTCGAGCAGGACCGTATTACCGCAATCTCAATGAATAACCTAAGCGAGACCACGGCCGCTATGTACCCGCTTATGGAGCCTGCACTCGATTCCATTGCAAGTCAGATCTACGTAAACCAGACAACCGAGGCCTCATTTACGGCGAGGATAACCGCTACACCTCCGAACTGCTTGTCATGGCAATCGACCAGGCTCTCGATCAGGCCCGCAATCCTTCTGCAACCAAATAAAGTTAAAAATGGCTCCTGAGTGTTCTCACTCCGAAGCCATTTTTCTGTTGTTTTTCTATTGCTTTTCTGTTGTCTTATCTGTCAATCCTTGATTCTGTGAACCAGACACACTCTAATGCTTATCGTCCGAACAGTTTACCGCGTCAATCGCAAGCACCAGAAGAAGCGCCGGAATCTCATGCGATGGATTACAGCCGGTCAAGCTGTTCTCTCCAGAGTTTCACGCTTGCATCACTTGGCATGCGCAGATCGCCTCGCGGGGAAACCGCAACGCTTCCGACCTTCGGTCCGTCCGGCAGGCAGGAACGCTTAAACTGCTGTGCAAAAAATCTCCAGTAGAAGGTTTTCAGCCACTTCAGGATTGTTGTATCATCGTAAACACCGGCAAACGCAAGTTTCGCCACACGGTAAATTTTCAGCGGCTCGTACGTCACACGCAGCATATAGTACAAAAAGAAATCGTGGAGTTCGTACGGTCCGACAAGATCCTCTGTCTTCTGGGAAATGACACCGTCTTTCGGCGGAAGCAGCTCCGGGCTGACCGGCGTATCAAGCACATCCAAGAGAATATCAGAGAGTGCTTTCTCTCCGCAGGTATCCGCATAATACTGCACCAGATGGCGCACCAGTGTCTTTGGCACAGATGCATTGACTGCATACATTGACATATGGTCGCCATTGTACGTTGCCCAGCCAAGTGCCAGCTCGGAAAGATCACCCGTTCCGATAACCATACCGCCGGACTGGTTGGCAAGATCCATCAGAATCTGGGTTCTCTCACGCGCCTGTCCGTTTTCATACGTCACATCGTGTTTCTCCGGATTCTGTCCGATATCACGGAAATGAAGATTGACAGCCTCCTTGATATCGATCTCTTTTAAGGTTGCGCCAAGGCATCTCGTCAGCTCACATGCATTCTGATACGTACGGTCTGTCGTTCCAAAACACGGCATCGTTACAGACAGGATCTGCTTTCTCGGAATCCCGAGCAGATCAAATGCTCTTGCCGTTACAAGCAATGCCAGCGTCGAGTCAAGTCCACCGGAAATACCGATAACTGCGCTCTGGCAATGGGTATGCGCCAGACGTTTTTTCAGTCCCATAGCCTGAATATTTAAAATTTCGTCGCATCGCTGATCACGGTTATGCTTATCCGACGGTACGAATGGCCGTGGTTCGAAGTAACGGGTCAGCTTTGTCTCTTCTATTGACAAGGAGAATCGAACGACCTGATACCCATCGGTTCTCTGCTCCGGATACGTGGTCATCCTTCTGCGCTCACTTGTGAGACGATCCACATCGAGATCTGCACAAATAATCTGATTCTCAAATCGTTTTGCCTCGGCAAGAATGGTTCCGTTTTCAGCAATCAGATGCTGTCCGCCAAAGACAAGATCTGTCGTCGACTCGCCCTCACCTGCTGTCGCATAAATGTAGCCGCAGATCAGACGCGCCGACTGTGCGCTCACAAGGCTTCTCCGGTAACTGTCTTTTCCAACCATTTCATCACTGGCAGAAAGGTTTACGACCACTGTCGCACCGGCCAGCGCATGCGCCACACTCGGCGGATTTGGGGTCCAGAGATCCTCACAGAGCTCTGCCGCAACCTTAAGACGCGGCATTTTTTCACACTGGAAGAGCAGATTCATGCCAAACGGAACCTCTTTTCCAAAAAATTCCGTTGTTGTCACCGCTTCTTTTCCCGGCGTAAAATGACGCAGCTCATAAAATTCATTGTAGTTCGGCAGATACTTTTTCGGCACAATGCCGAGAAGCTCTCCGTGACAGAGCACAGCGGCTACATTGAACAGCTTTCCGCCCTGTTCCCACGGCAGTCCGACAAAAATCAGCGCATCGGTCTCTTTCGTACCATCGGCAATTTCCTTTAATCCTTCTTTCGCCGCATCAATCATCTGACTCTGCCAGAATAAGTCACTACAGGTGTAGCCGGTAAGAGCCAGCTCCGGGAGCACCATCACCTTTGCTCCCTCGCCCTCCATTTTATGAATCGTTTCCAGAATGACTCTCGTATTTTCTCTGACATCCGCTACCACTACCGCACAGGAAGCGGCGGCAACTTTTACGAATCCCTGTTTCATCTCTTTCTTCCTCCACTATCTGGTTCCCTGTTACAGATTTTCTGCAAACAGAAGCTCTCACAGCCTCCGTTTCGCCTGAAACAGTACTGTTATTTGCTCTTACGCAATAATTCTTTCAGATCCTCGGTAGAAAATTCATAGGCGCTGTTGCAGAAATGGCATTTCAGCTCCACCGGTTTTGCTTCCTGAATCATCTCGTTCAGTTCTTTTCTTCCGACCGCTATCAGCGCTTTCGATACACGCTCACGGCTGCAGTTGCAGTAAAACTGGGTCGGCACGGTATCGTTGATCACAAGGTCCATGTCTCCAAGCAGTTTTTCAAGAATCTGCTCCGGAGTCAGGCCCTCGTCAAGGAATGCGGTAACGGAATTGACTTCTGCCAGACGCTGCTCCAGTTTTTCAATGACTTTCTCATCGCAGAACGGCATCAGCTGAATGATAAAGCCGCCGGCCTGACGGACGGTATTGTCTTTGTTCATCAGCACACCGAGTCCGACGCTGGACGGAACCTGCTCACTCGTTGCAAAATAGTAGGTCAGATCCTCTGCGATCTCACTCGTCTGCAGAACGCACTGTCCGACGTACGGCTCTTTCAGTCCCAGGTCTTTGATGACATCCATGAATCCGACGCCGACAGCACCTGCCACGTCAAGTTTTCCTTTTTTGTTGGCCGGAATCACGACGTCCGGGTTTCCGACGTAACCTTTTACATTTCCTTTGGAATCTGCTGTTACAGTAATGCCATTCAGCGGTCCGCCGGCATGGATGCGCAAGGTCAGAAGGTCTTTATCTCCCTTCATCATAACGCCCATCATTGCACCTGCTGTCAGAAGGCGGCCCAGCGCTGCGGTTGCAACCGGGCTCGTGTTGTGATCCTGGCGTGCTGTCTCTACGGTTTCTCTTGTTGTCGCTGCAAACGCACGAATCTGTCCGTCTGCCGCTGTTGCTCTTACAATATAATCCATGTTTCTCTCCTATTTCTCACTTTTTCCTTTTTCTCTTGCTACGACATAAATACGTTCGCTCTCCGGTCTCGGCGCATCCTTTGTGAATGCATCGTAGGCCGTTACAAACTCCATGCCTGCCTCTTCCAATAAGCGGCAGATCGTCGCAAGATCGTACGCTCTCTGATAATGTACCTCCTCAAATTTACGGTACAGATCGGAATCTTCTCCCTCCGGGATGAAAATGGCGAGCTCATATTCGTTGATTTCTTCCTCCGGGTCATAGTAATTATCCCAGATGAAGCTTGCCTCTTCGCGGTTTTCCGCAATCGTAGTCTCACCCATCTGTTCATATTTATACTTTGTATTCAAATCAAAAATAAACATGCCCTTCGGATCCAGATAATTGTTGACAAGTGAGAATACTTCCCGCAGATCATCTTCCTCCAGAATATAGTTGATAGAATCGCAGATGCTCACAACCGCCTTCACGGTTCCGTAGAGCTCAAATTCCCGCATATCCTGAAGCAGATATAAAATGTTTAAGCCGGACTCGGCGCGTTTTTCACTGGCAATCTCGAGCATATCCTCAGAATTGTCCACGCCGATCATATCGTAGCCCTCTTTGGCGAGCAGCTCGGTCATGTTTCCCGTTCCGCAGCCAAGATCGAGCACCAGTCCGTCTTCCACCTGATATTCTTTTAAAAGCTGAATCAGATATTTGCTCCAGGCAGGATAGTCCACGTTGTCCATGAACATGTCATATACCTGGGCAAAACTGGTATAACTTTCATTCATCTTTCTTTTCTCCTTCATCGTTTACAGTAGCTACGCCTTATTGTATCACATCACACAGGGCAACTCAATATACGAAAAGACCTGCAGGATCCCTGCAGGTCTCATTCACTCCCCGAGTTGGGCTCGAACCAACAACCCTTCGGTTAACAGCCGAATGCTCTACCATTGAGCTATCGAGGATTATTTAATTGAAGATATTTGATATACCTTCAAAACCGCATACACTACACATCTATCATTCCATTTTTTGTGAACACAACCATTCAGGTCAAGCCCTCGACCGATTAGTAACAGTCAGCTCCATGCCTT
>NZ_QUED01000022.1:0-67151 GCF_003477865.1 Blautia sp. AF34-10 | reverse complement strand
CACCGAAAGGTGTGTTACTTGTTAAGTTGACTGAACCGCCGTGTACCGAACGGTACGCACGGTGGTGTGAGAGGTCGGGAAATCACTCAGATTTCCCTCCTACTCGATTTTCAGGAGGTACAGCTATGAGAAACGAAAAAATCACCCCACTGTACGAGCGCCTGAGCCGGGACGATGAGTTACAGGGCGAGAGCAATTCCATATCCAACCAAAAACAGATGTTGGAGGATTTTGCTCGCCGGAACGGGCTGCCAAATCCTACGCATTTTACAGATGACGGTATCTCAGGCACCCGGTTTGACCGCCCCGGATTTTTGGCGATGATGGAGGAAGTGGAGGCAGGGCGTGTAGAGGCAATCGTCATCAAGGACATGAGCCGGTTAGGACGCGACTATCTGAGGTCGGTCAGGTTATGGAGGTTTTGCGGCAGCGTGGTGTTCGTCTGATTGCCATCAACGACGGTGTAGACAGTCTGAAAGGTGATGACGATTTTACCCCGTTCCGCAACATCATGAATGAATTTTACGCCCGTGATACCAGCCGGAAAATCCGCTCTGTGTTTAAGTCAAAAGGCATGAGTGGTAAGCACCTGACAGGCACCGTGATTTACGGCTACTTGTGGGATGAAAAGCGGGAACATTGGCTGGTAGATGAGGAAGCCGCCGAAGTGGTACGCCGTATCTTTTCCCTCACGCTGGAGGGATATGGGCCTTATCAGATCGCTTGCAAGTTGTCCGCAGACCGGATTGAAATTCCTGTCGTACACCTTGCCCGATTCAACGAAGGTGTGAACCGTTCAAAGCCGGTCAAAGACCCCTATGGATGGGGATCATCTACCATCGTGAACATTTTGAAAAAACGAGAGTATTTAGGGCATACCATCAATTTCAAGACCCGCAAGCACTTTAAGGACAAGAAAAGCCACTATGTTTCTGAGGATGAATGGACGATCTTTGAGAATACCCATGAAGCCATTATCGACCAGCAGACCTTTGATTTGGCGCAGAAAATCCGCAGCAATGTACGGCGTTATCCAAACGGCTGGGGCGAAGCGGCTCCCCTCACAGGTTTGCTCTATTGTGCCGATTGTGGCGGCAAGATGTATGTCCATCGCACCAACAATGGCAGGCGGATTTCTCAATATACCTGTTCCAATTATACCAAAATTCCGTGTGGGACACTATGCCTCACTCAACACCGTATCAATGAGAGCGCTGTTCTGACATTGGTTTCCGACACGCTCCGGACTATCGCTGAATATTCCAGAAATGACCGGACGGAATTTATTCACACCGTTCAGGAAACGCAGGTTGCTCAACAGAGTGCCGATATATCGAAAAAGCGCAGGCGTCTGGCTGCTGCTCAAAAGAGAGCCGGAGAACTGGAAAAACTGATTTGCAAAATCTATGAGGACAATGCCCTCGGCAAGCTGCCGGATGCACGATATAGGGCGCTTGATGCACAGTATGCCAAAGAGCAGGACGCACTTGAGATTGAAATTGCGGAGCTGGAAAAGGCTGTTACCGGCTATGAGCAGAGCCAGAAATCCGCAGAGAAATTTATAGCCCTGATTGATAAGTATGAGAATTTCGACACGCTGACAAACACCATGCTCAACGAGTTTGTAGAGAAAATCCTTGTCCACGAACGCGCCCGAAAAGGCAGCCAGGACACCACGCAGGAAATTGAAATCTACTTCAATTTTTTAGGACGCTATATCCCACCATCCTTACAGCCGGTTCCTTTAACCCCGGAGGAACAGGAAGAACTGCAGAAAAAAGAAGAACGCAAGGACAGGCTCCATCAGAACTATTTGAAGCGGAAAGCCAGCGGTGCACAGAAACGGTATGAGGACAAAATTAAGGCAAAGAAAAAAGCGGAAATGGACGCTAAGAAAGCCTGATCCGGGCTGAGGATATGAAAAAAGGCGTTTTTTCTACTGTCGGACAGCTGCCGAAAGAAGAACCACGCAAAGGCAGCATAGCAGCCAGCGCAGCAGTCTAATCATCACGAAGCAAAGGAGAATGAATATGAGTAAGTTGACTTACATTCGTTGTGGAGATTATGATATACCCAACCTAAAACTTTCTGAACAGCCGGAAACTTCTATCGGCAAGTACGGCAGAATGCGAAAATCCTACCTAAAGGAACATCGCCCCATTCTCTACAACCATCTGCTGATGAGCGAGAAGCTGTATCCACACCTGTTAGAGATTGACCGGACAGCGCAGGAGCGCGTGGACACCATGTTGCCTCACATGATGGAGACTGCGGGTGTCACGGAAGAACTGAAGGCCTGTGACCCTATGCGTTGGGTGGGGCTGATGAACACATTAACGGCACAGATTGAGGAAATTTTAATCAGGGAACTGATTTGCAGCTGAATGGGAGGTGCGGGAAATGCTGACCTTTGAAAAGATTTTGAAAGTGTTTCAGGCATATCTGGATGATGATCCACTGTATGAGGTGGTTCAGACCAGCCACGGTTATACATTGATGGCATGGGAACCCCACCGGAATGACTGGTACAGCGCTGAAATACAGAAAACCCCGGAGGATTTACGGAACGCTTTGTTGGGTACATACGCCAACTTTCTGGAAGATAAGATTACTGGAAATGACCGTGACCTGACTGTGACAGAAACCGGAGAAATCCAGCAGAGGTGCCGGGAACTTTGGGAAAAGTGCAGGGAAACATGATACAGAAACGCCAGAAGGAGGCCGCGATTATGCGTCCTCCTTCTGCTTCGCAGTCTGTTCCATTTTGAGCGCCCCGTCTATGGCACCTTCGATAATCGGCAGGTATTCTTCAGGGCAAAGCTTCAGCTTGTGGCTGACCCGCTGCCGCTGATCGCTTTCTTCCCGCATGATCTCCGGGTTAAAATACCGTTCCACGGGAAGTCCGCAGACCTTAATCAACTGGATCATCACGGGCAGGCTCGGAATCGCACCTTGATTCTCAATGTTGGCAAGATACCGCCATTCAATCCCAACCATTTCTGCCAATGTTTTTCGTGCCAGACGCCTTGCCTCTCGTGCGGCTTTGACATCTGCACCGAAGGTTTCAAAACCGGGACAATCTTCAACCTTTGCCATATAGCATCACCCTATTACATTGTATAATTCATACTTTGCCCGTGGAATGTTGCTATATGCAGGTTGATTGAAGTTTATAATTCATATATTACATCTTATATTTTTCAAGAACAGGAATTACAATAGAAGGGAAATGAAAAAAGTAAAAGAAAAATTTCTAAAGTTAAATCCTTTTGGGTTACTCAGTTGTATATTAAGTGTAAGGCGTTTTACACATGGAAGGCGGTGACACGGTATCGAAGATTTCATACTAATTAAAAAAATCCAGTCGGGTGACACAGATGCATTTGAGATAATTGTCCGAAAATATTATCAGTCAATTTATCTATTTTGTTGTCGGCGATTGAACGGCGATCCAGATACCGCCGCAGATATTACACAAGATGTTTTCTTGAAATTGTTGGAGAATATTCAATCAGTACGAAAGATCGGGAAATTTCAAAACTACCTGCTAACGATTGCTGTTAATACCTGTAACAATTATACTAAGAAAGCAAAACCCCTGTATATGGATTTAGAAACTCTTGAAGATATAGAAGATACTGATAATGCCTTTGAAAAAATTGAGCTTAACGAACTTAAAGCGCAAATTCAATATGCAATCAACACATTACCGGACTATCAAAAAGAGGTCATCATTTTACGATTTTATTATGATTTGAAAATCCGAGAGATTGCAACCATTACAAAAGCTAGTGTTTCTACTGTAAAATCTAGGCTCCAACAGGGGATTAAAAAACTGGAACGATATTTGGCTGATTTTAGAGGAGGCGATAATGTATGACCCAAAAACAAAATGGTGTATTAGAATGGTTGCAGAGTTGTGAAACGCCTGCTCCATCTGAACCTAAAATTAAAGCAGTAATCGTAGCTGGAAAAAGTTACATGAATAGTTCTGAATTCAATAAAAATTCAATGCGAGATATTATATTGAACCAACTTCAATTTCTGCCGCTTTCTTTCTGGATTGTTCAAATAATACTCACTATATGTGCAGTATTATTAGCATGTATCCTGGGCCAATGGAGGGTTCCATTTTATTATCCATTGACAATCCTTGCAGTTATGGTTCCATTCCTTGCGTTATTAGGTGCAATAGAAATATCTAAAAGCAACATCTATGGTATGTGGGAAATTGAACAGTCTAGTAGAACAACGCTGGTAAAAATTGTAGCAGGTCGTATGCTGATTATTGGAGTAATCAACCTTTTCCTAATAACAGTCATTTTAATTTCAATGGCATATATTTACCAGAAATCAATGATTGAAATGGTGTTGTATGGTTTGATTCCATTTAATATTTCTTGCACTTGTTATCTTTTTATATGTGCGAAAAGCAGGACAAATGATAGCTTGTATCATTTAATCGCTTGTATGATTTTTCTTTCTGGAACATTTTCTCTTGTACTCCATCAGCGATTTATATTTGAAGCGTCTATGTTCTGGGGATGGATTGGATTTTATGTGTTATCTATTATCCTATTAGGGAAAACACTTCAACTGTACTTGAAAAAAGAAAAAATGATTGGAGAATTGATATGGAACTTACAATAAATGATCTTTCAAAAGAATATGGAAGAAAAAAAGCTGTAAATCATTTCAGCGCAAAATTAACAAATGGTGTTTATGGTCTACTCGGGGCAAATGGTGCGGGCAAGACAACTTTGATGCGAATTATTTGCGATGTCCAAACTGAAACGAAAGGAGCCATTTTTTTTAACGGGAAAAACATTCATGATTTGGGCGAGAAATATCGTAATATCTTAGGCTACCTGCCACAAAATTTTGGCTATTATCCTAACTTTACAGCGTATAAATTTTTGATGTATATCTCTGCAATAAAGGGGCTGCCGCCTAAAAAAGCCCATAATCGCACAATGGAGCTGTTGCAGGTTGTTGATCTGCTCACACAGAAAAACGAAAAAATCAAAACTTTTTCCGGCGGTATGAAACAACGCTTGGGAATTGCTCAAGCATTACTAAACGATCCCCGTATTTTGATTTTGGATGAACCTACAGCTGGACTTGACCCGAAAGAGCGGGTGCGGTTTAGGAATCTGATTAGTTCTTTGGCAGAAAATAGAATTGTAATTTTGTCCACTCACATTGTTTCTGATGTTGAATATATCGCAAATGAGATTCTGATTATGAAAAATGGCGAGTTAATTCAACATGGTTCTCCAGAAGAAATTTTGAAGCCGATTGAAAAATGTGTTTGGGAATGTGATGTATCTCGAAAAGAGGCCGAAGAATTAGAATTGAACTATGTAACAGCAAATCTGAAACATAATAATGGTGCAGAACGGCTGAGGATTATTTCTCAAGAAGCACCATGCAGAACCGCTTGGAATGTTGATCCAACATTGGAAGATTTGTATTTATACTATTTTGCGGAGGTATCCGAGCATGAATGAAATGATAAAAGCAGAACGAAATAAAATATGTTCGAGAAAGCAAACACGAATGTTGTTTTTAGCTGGTGTGGTTCTTATCGTTGCCTATTTTTTCTTTTTTCAATTTAATTATCAAAATGTTTTCTATGATTATGACCTTGAAAAAATGGCATTAGCAAGCGGTTTTACAGCCATTGAACAACGGAAGGAAGTAGCAGAAATATTTGAAGGAAAACTCTCTCAAAATACATTACTTACTATGCAAGAAAAAATCGACCAAGCAAAACAAGCAACTGTTGGACAAGATGAAAATTCTGCTTTTTCTGCTGTTCATGTTTATCGTGACCAAGCGGCGATTCTGGAATATTTGACAAATTCTGATGGTAGTTTTAAGTCACTCGAAACAGCATATCCAAATAGTCCAACTGTGACTTTAGGATATTGTGATGGCTGGGATAAGCTATTATCTGGAATGGGGAGCATCTTGTCCATAATGATATGTTTAATTGTTGTAATCACTCTATCTCCTGTTTTCTCAGAAGAGTATGCACTTCATACAGATAGCATTATTTATTCGGCTCGGTATGGCCGAACCAAACTCACAACTTCAAAAATTATAGCGGCCTTGGAAGTTGTAATTGGCACATACCTCTTGTATTTACTGCTAAATTTAGTTCTGTATGGCTGTACCTATGGGTTACAGGGGTGGAATGTAAGCATTCAATCTTCATTACATTATGCTTCTTCAATATATAATTTGACCTTTTTGCAAATGTTCTTTATCTCTGTAATATTGAATATTTTTGGGATTGTAGCCTTGACAACTATTACATTGTTTTTAAGTGCTCAAATGAGTTCTCCTGTTACAGCGCTTATTACTTCTTGCGTCATCTGCTTCTTGCCAGTTGTGTTTGATTTTAATGATAGCCTTCCTGTTTTACAAAAAATGCAGGAAATTTGCCCGATTTTTATGCTTCATACAAACGGTATATTTTCTGATATGAAAACATATTTCGGTATGAGCCAGCCGGTCTTTATGATCATCCTTAATGTTGGATTGATATTCGTATTTTATAGACTAACAAAAAATATATCAAAGAAACATCAAGTTACGGGGTAATTTTGATGAAAGAGACAAGTTGGGTTAGTTGTCCTATATGCCATAATAAAACCCGAATAAAAATACGAATTGACACGGAATTAAGGAATTTCCCCTTGTTCTGTCCAAAATGTAAACAGGAAACGCTCATTCATGTAAAGCAACTGAATATATCCGTTACGGATGTTTTATATATGACAGGCAACGATCATGCACTGGAGAAAGCCGATCCGCTGGAATTGGCGGAAATCAAGCGGCGCTGGGAGCCATATATCAACCAGCTGCCAGACTATGCGTATCTCTGCAAAGACCTGCTGAACGGAAAAATGTAATCTATCAAACGAGGTGTCAGGAGCCATACGGTGCTTCTGGCACTTTTTTTGTGGCTTTTTTGTGAATTTGATGAAAAAGTCCTTGACAATTTGTCTCTGGCAAAACCGCTAAGTCGATTTTGATTTCCTGCGGTGCGCGTCTGGCCGTATTTGATATTGCGGAGCTACGCGAGGTTACATCCTACGATGAGTTGGAACTGGATACGCTGGGAGACAGAAAAACGGCCCTGTTCCTCATTATGAGTGATACGGATGACAGTTTTAACTTTCTCATTTCCATGTGCTACACCCAGTTATTCAACCTGCTTTGTGAAAAGGCCGATGATGTGTATGGCGGCAGGCTTCCGGTTCATGTGCGCTGTTTGATTGATGAGTGTGCTAACATCGGGCAGATTCCGAAACTGGAAAAGCTGGTGGCCACCATCCGAAGCCGTGAAATCTCTGCCTGTCTGGTGTTGCAGGCACAGAGTCAGCTCAAGGCGATCTATAAGGATAACGCAGATACCATCATCGGTAACATGGATACATCCATCTTCCTGGGCGGTAAAGAGCCGACTACCCTCAAAGAGCTGGCTGCCGTGCTGGGCAAGGAAACCATCGACACCTACAATACCGGAGAGAGCCGTGGACGGGAAACCTCCCATTCACTCAACTATCAAAAATTGGGGAAAGAGCTGATGAGCCAGGATGAGCTTGCTGTTATGGATGGAGGCAAGTGTATCCTCCAGCTGCGCGGTGTGCGTCCTTTCCTTTCGGATAAGTACGACATCACCAAGCACCCCAATTTCAAGTACACTGCCGACGCGGATGACAAGAACGCTTTTGATATTGAAGCATTCTTGTCCGCAAGGCTGAAACTCAAGCCCAATGAGGTCTGCGATGTATATGAAGTAGACACAAAGGGCGCTTAATTTCGTTCCGCTTTAGAAGGGAGTGATCTTATCTATTCGCCGCACCTGCCCTCTATGGGCCATTGGCGTACAAAGCGGACAATCGCAAGAAAAAATAATGAAAAAGGAGGACAGCCGGAATCATGCCCCCCGGAAACCGGGCGGCAGATTGTTCCGGCTTTTGTATGCCTATGAAACATGACAAACCTATTTTTTAATCAGATTCCGGCTAACAAACTATATGGCATTTTTTGAACAGGCAATCACCGTTCTTCAGACCCTCGTTATCGCGCTCGGTGCCGGTCTCGGTATCTGGGGCGTTATCAACCTGCTGGAAGGTTACGGCAACGACAACCCCGGCGCCAATGCTCATGTACGGTAAGGAAGCAAGCAACCGAAAACAAGAGATAGACCGCCAGCACTACACTATTCCGAACCAAAGACCAAAAGATAAGCATTGTGGGAAAATCTAAACTTTTGGATTTTCCTACAATGCCGACTACGGCGGAATCCTTCCCACTCCTTATATCTTTATTTCCGTATACATTGAATTTGTATTTAGTAAATGCTATAATGTCCCTATTCAAATTATAAATATGTTGAATTAGTTACATGTACATATTTTTTGTGCCGCATAAATACCCTGTTGAGGTTGTCGTTCTTTGTCCAGATGTGGAAACAATAAAAGGAAGGGAACGATACAGGGAGAAAACAGGCTATTCCGGCTTTACGGTTGAAACCTTATACGATACATTTATGCAGACAACACCACGGATCGGCTTTTGGCTGGACAATTCCAACCAAACACCACAGCAGACAGCAGAAACCATTCTGAACGCCAGAAAGTCGGTATGATTGTTACATATAAGGGGAAGAAAAATTTCTTTTAGGTACTTTCTTTCCTAAACTAATGTGATATAATAGCATCATTCCAAAAAAGGAGTAAAAAATATGCGGCAAGGTATTCTTAAATAAAACTATAATCAAATAGTGGGAACAAAGGATTATGATAGTCCCTTTTGTGGGGGCTTGGTTTTTTGTACCCAATTTAAGAATACTTTTGCCTTATCAATTTTGACATATCCGAAAAACAGCAATCACAAACAGGTGTATGCTGTATATGTGTATGTCCGCAAATTATAATCCCCAGTGGTAAAAGTATTTTACTGCTGGGGATTTTTATGCCCTTTTGGGGCTGTAAAAGGAGGACAATCACATGAAAATAATCAATATTGGAATTCTCGCCCATGTAGACGCAGGAAAAACAACATTGACGGAAAGCCTGCTGTACACCAGTGGAGCGATTGCGGAACAAGGAAACGTGGATAAAGGAACTACAAGAACAGACACTATGATTTTGGAACGGCAGCGCGGAATTACCATTCAGACAGCGGTTACTTCTTTTTGCTGGAATGATTATAAAATCAATATCGTGGACACTCCCGGTCATATGGATTTTTTAACCGAAGCATACCGCTCTTTATCTGTCCTTGACGGAGCTGTTTTAGTCATTTCGGCAAAAGACGGCGTACAGGCACAAACCCGTATATTATTCCATGCGCTTCAGAAAATGGACATTCCGACAATTATCTTTATAAATAAGATAGACCAAAATGGGATCGACCTGCGGCGTGTTTACCAAAGCATTAAAGATAAACTTACCAGTGATATGATTGTCATGCAGGAGGTTTCCCTGTCGCCAAAGATAACCATGACCGATATTTCTGATTTGGACAAATGGGATATGATTATTTCCGGAAGCGATGAACTATTAGAACGATATGTTGCAGAGGATTCTTTGGATATACAGGAATTACAATATGAAAAGTGCAAAAGAACCAGATGCTGCTCTTTGTTTCCTGTTTATCATGGGAGTGCAAAAGACAATTTAGGAACAGAAAAACTGATTGAAGCGATTACAGAAACTTTCATTACAGAAACAGACGATATTCAGTCTGAATTATGTGGATATGTTTTTAAGGTTGAGTATACAGAGCGGAAAAAACGGCTTTCTTATTTACGCCTGTATCATGGGACGCTCCATTTACGGGATACCCTGCTGCTGTCAAAAAAGGAAAAAATAAAGATTACAGAAATGTGTATTCCGTCAAATGGTGAAATCGTCCCGGTTGACCATGCCTGTCCGGGAGAAATTGTTATTTTAGCTGATGATACTTTGAAACTGAACGACATTCTGGGAAATGAAAAACTCCTGCCTCACAAAACACGGATTGATAATCCCATGCCATTACTTCGGACAACGGTAGAGCCGCAAAAGCCGGAGCAAAGGGAAGCCCTGTTAAATGCCCTCACAGAGATTGCTGATACAGACCCTCTTTTGCATTTTGACATTGATACTGTTACACATGAGATTATATTATCTTTTTTGGGAAAAGTACAGTTAGAAGTTATTTGTTCGCTATTAGAAGAAAAATATCATGTGGGCGTGGCTATGAAAGAGCCTTCGGTTATTTATCTGGAAAGACCGCAAAAAAAAGCGAGCTACACGATTCATATTGAAGTGCCGCCGAATCCGTTTTGGGCATCTATTGGTTTGACTGTAACACCGCTTCCTGTTGGAAGCGGAACACAATATAAAAGCGAGGTATCTCTCGGCTATTTAAACCAAAGTTTTCAAAATGCCGTCATGGAGGGTGTGCGTTATGGAATGGAGCAGGGCTTATATGGCTGGGGAGTGACAGACTGCCAAATTTGTTTTGATTATGGAGTTTATTACAGCCCGGTCAGCACCCCCGCTGATTTTCGTTTTCTTGCGCCTGTCGTGTTGGAGCAGGCATTGAAAAAAGCAGGAACACAACTGTTGGAACCATACCTTTCCTTTACCCTTTTTGCACCGCAGGAATATCTTTCACGGGCTTATAATGACGCACCAAAGTATTGCGCAATCATTGAATCAACCAGACTTGAAAAAGATGAAGTTATTTTTAAGGGGGAAATCCCTGCCCGTTGTATTGGTGAATATAGAAATGATTTGAATTTTTATACAAATGGAAGAAGTGTCTGCATTACAGAATTAAAAGGGTATCAGGAAACTTCCGGCGAGCCTGTGTTTCAGCCACGCCGCCCGAACAGCCGTTTAGACAAGATCCGGCATATGTTTCAGAAGATAATGTAACATCTTGCGCAATGCAAACGTTCATTGCTGGCTATTGCGAAATATCATTGATAAAATCAGCATCAGAGAGGAGGAACCATTTTGAACCAGAAACAGACGGATATTACAACAGGAAAGCAAATACGTCATCTGCGAACACAATCGGGAATGACACAGGAAGAACTGGCTGGGAAATTGAATGTTACCCGGCAGGCGCTATCGAATTGGGAGAGAGATGTTAATGAACCCGATTTAAATACGTTGAAAAAAATTTGTTTTCTTTTTGGAGTCCACATGGACGATTTTGCGAAGGAGGTAATAACAAAAATGGAAACATGTGAAAAAAGAGAAACGACAATTTAATAAGTATGATATGGCAATTGGACTTTTTTATGGTGTCGGGATATTTCTTGGCATTGGTATTTTCTTTGTTGGCGGTTTTATGACAATGTCGGGTGCAGGGTGGGGAGCATCACTATTTGGCGGTGGCTGTTTTTCTCTTGTATTTGGCTTGATATGCCATGCAGTTATTACATTGAGAAGAAATGACAAATGATGACATATCCTGCTTTCTAGTCTTTTCGGTCATATCGCGTAAAAAAGCCGCTGCTTTTGGCTTTCCAATAGCGGCGGCAAAGGGAAATATCCTTTGAATACCTTACAGAAGAAAAGTTTTGCAGCATTATAAAAATAAAAGCCTATACCATTTTGGAAAGAAAAGATACATAATAGTCAAGACGGCAACAATCAGAAGTTATGGAGGGTAACAATGGAATATAGTAAGGAAGATTTAATGGAAGCAAAAAGGCAAATTTTGGGAGTGGGAGAGAACATGGGAACAGAGGAAAGCAAAAAGATCTGGGAGAAAAACGCACAATTTTGGGATGATGCAATGGGTGACGAATCCAATGAATTTCACAGAGAGGTAGTACGTCCCAAAGTAACGGAACTTCTCTCTCCTGATCCTTCGGATTACATTTTGGATATTGCGTGCGGCAATGGAAATTATTCTTCGTATCTTGCACAGAGAGGCGCTTCGGTCGTCGCTTTTGATTACAGCAAAAAAATGATAGAATTGGCTAAAAGACGGCGATCACAATATGCAAAACAAATTGAGTTTTGCGTAGCGGATGCGACCAATAGAGAAAGCTTATTAGGATTAAAAAGAAATCGAGCCTTTACGAAAGCAGTTTCTAATATGGCAATTATGGATATTACGGATATTGAACCGCTTTTTATGGCTGTTTATGAACTATTGGAGGAAAACGGGATTTTTGTCTTTGCAACGCAGCACCCTTGTTTTATCACATTGACTGAAAAATATATGACACCGCACAGTTACTATGATATAGCGATCGAAGGGCAGCCGGAGGAGCAGATTTATTATCATCGTTCCATACAAGATATTTTTAACCTTTGTTTCAGAGCTGGATTTGTCATTGATGGATTTTATGAAGAATGTTTCAAAAACAATAAAGAAATTCCTATGGTAATGATAGTAAGGCTTAAAAAGGTAAAACGTGATAGCTTAAAATAAATTCAAGTTTGCCGGATAAATAGCAAACCCGGCCGAGCCAGTCAACGGTCAAGATGAACGGCTTCGCCCGCCGTTGACAGCCCCGCCCGGTTTTGCAGTTAGGCAGTCAAGGAGCGACAGCCTAAAGTGCTGCCGCCCCTTACTATCATAAAAAGCAACTACTAACCAGCCACAGCCCTTTTGGGAGGAAAGGGGGATTTTCCATGACCTGTACAGAAGAATATCGGGAACATATCGAGTACACTTTCCATGCCTTTTGCAAAGTCGTTATCCGAAATGCAACGATCAACGCAGCGAGGACACGGAGCAGGAAGCACAAAAGAGAAATATCCCTTGAATACCTCACAGACGAAAAGCACTACCCTTTAGGCACGACAGATGAATATTTCCAAGCCCCGGAGCCGGACGAGGATACATACTTACCCTTTGCGGCGATACGGTCATTTTCAGCAGCGGTTTACTTGCGGAAGCCCTGTCACGGCTGGACGAACGGGAGCGGGAAATGATTTACCTGTCCTTTTTCAAGCGTATTCCACAGCACGAAATTGGCAGACAGTACGGGCGCAGCCGCAGCACAGCGGGCTACCATATCCGAAAAGCCCTACGGCAGCTCCAAGCGGAAATGGAGGGAATGGCATATGAGAAATAATAGGCTTCTCCCCTATGAAACAATCGTCCAAGCCGCCAGCGGGGAGCCGGAAGCGGTGGGAACTGTATTGCAGTATTACCGCCGCCGCATACAATGTGCCGCCCGTGTGAATGGACGGGTAGACCAAGATACAGAGGACTACATCACCCAGACGCTTCTCACAGCTATTTTCAAGTTCCGCTTTGGGAGATAGCCCTACCGCCTACAACTGAATAACCGCCGCTTCGCCGGCAACCAGAAAGCAGTAAATCTATTCAACAGATTTGCTGCTTTTTTTCGTTCCTGTTTGGCATTTTTGAAAATCCCCAGTATGAAAAAACAAAAGGGAAAATAGCCGCCGCAGTTGGCAAAATCCCTTACTTATCCGTAGAGGGTATCAAAGAAAAAAATACTGCCATTGTCCGCCTATTCCGGCTTGCGTGGTGTTGTAGGGAATAGAGGGGAAATTCTAAAAATCTCCGTCCATTTTGCTTTGCGTGGTGTTGTAGGTAGTGAAAGGAAAATTTTCAAGATAAGCCGGAATAGCGGGTAGCAAAGCCCTTTTGAAACGTTTTGTTAGCGGAAAGGACGGGAGCCGGGGAACGCCGGAGTTTTTCAGAGCAAGATTCTACCACGGTGCCAAAATCCGCATATCTGCGGTTTTGCCCCTTTGGTAAATCTTGTTGGGGAGTGCCTTCCCCAAACCCTGCTATGCGCCCTGTCGGGCGAGAAAGGAGGTCACAGACCATGCGAAAGAAATACAATACGCCCCACCGCCGTCATGTGGTAAAGACCCGCATGACCGATGAAGAATACGCCGACTTCACCGGGCGGCTGGCGGCTTATGAAATCAGCCAGTCCGAGTTTATCCGGCAAGCCATACGGAAAGCGACCATACGCCCCATTGTCACCGTTTCCCCGGTCAATGACGGGCTGCTTGCCGCCCTCTCCAAGCTCACGGCAGAGTACGGGAAAATCGGCGGCAACTTAAACCAGATTGCCCGGAGCCTGAACGAATACGGAAGCCCCTACCGGGGGCTGGAAAAGGAAGTGCGGGGAGCCGCCGCCGACCTTGCCGCCTTGAAGTTTGAAGTCTTGCAGAAAGTAGGTGAAGCCGTTGGCGATACTCAAACATATCAGCTCTAAAAATGCCAACTACGGGGACGCTGAAAAATACCTCACATTCGAGCATGACGAGTTTACCATGAAGCCCACCCTTGACGCAGACGGGCGGCTCATACCGAGGGTAGACTACCGCATATCCTCTCTGAATTGTGGCGGGGAGGATTTTGCCGTTGCCTGTATGCGCTCCAATCTCCGCTACGGCAAGAACCAGAAACGGGAGGACGTAAAGAGCCACCACTACATCATCAGCTTTGACCCACGGGACGGCCCGGACAACGGCTTGACCGTTGATCGGGCGCAGGAGCTGGGCGAGAAGTTCTGCGCCGAGCATTTCCCCGGACACCAGGCCCTTGTCTGCACCCACCCGGACGGACACAGCCACACCGAAAATATCCATGTGCATATCGTCATTAACAGTCTGCGGATTGCGGAGGTTCCCATGCTGCCCCACATGGACAGGCCAGCGGACAGGAAAGCAGGCTGCAAGCACCGCTGTACGGACGCAGCTATGAACTATCTGAAAGCCGAAGTCATGGAGATGTGCCACAGCGAGGGGCTTTACCAGATAGACCTTTTGAACGGCAGCAAAGAACGCATTACCGAGCGTGAGTATTGGGCGCAGAAGAAAGGACAGGCTGCCCTTGACAGAGCCAACGCCCCTATTGCTGCGGACGGTATCGCGCCCCGGCAGACCAAGTTTGAAACGGATAAGGCGAAGCTGCGCCGGACTATCCGGGAAGCCCTTGCCGCTGCTTCCGGCTTTGATGAGTTTGCCGCCCTGCTTCTCCGGCATGGTGTGACCGTCAAGGAGAGCCGGGGGCGGCTAAGTTACCTCACGCCGGACAGGACGAAGCCAATTACCGCCCGGAAGCTGGGGGACGATTTTGACCGGGCTGCTGTCCTCTCCGTTTTGGAGCAGAACGCCGCCAGAGCCGCCGAAAAACCCGCAGCCATAGCGGAATACCCCGGCAGTATCAAAGACCGCTTACGGACGAAAAAAGAAGCGAAAAACGCCCCGAACAATGACGCTGTACAGCGCATGGTAGACATAGCCGCCAAGCGAGCCGAGGGGAAAGGACGGGGCTATGAGAAGTGGGCGACCATGCACAACCTCAAACAGATGTCGGCTACCCTCATGCTCTACCAGCAGTATGGCTTTTCTTCCCCGGACGAGCTGGACGCTGCCATTTCCGCAGCCAACACCGCCACGCAGGAGAGCCTTGCCGGACTGAAAGGGCTGGAAGCCGCTATCCGGGAGAAAAAGGAATTGCAGCGCAACCTTTTGGGCTATATCGGCACGAAGCCCGCCCGTGACGGTCTGAAAGCGCAGAAATCGGAGAAAGCCCGGAGAGCCTACCGGGAACAGCACGAAAGCGATTTTATCATAGCGGACACAGCCGCCCGTTATTTCCGGGAGCATGGAATAACCAAGCTGCCAGCCAGCAAAGCCCTGCAAAGGGAGATTGAGCAGCTTACCGTCCAGAAGAACGCCGGATATAACGACTACCGGGAGAAACGCCAGCGGGCGCAGGAGCTTCAGACAGTCAGACGCAATATCGACCAGATTTTAAGGGGCGCACCGAGCCAGCAGAAAAAGCGTGAACAGGAGCGTTAAAGACCGCCCCGAAATGATACCGAAACCCTACAAAAATACAGGTATGATATGAACCCTTACCGCAATACTCCCCGACTTCCAAACGGGGCTTACAGGGCAGAAAAAGCCCGAAAATGATACCGAGAACATACAGAAAATGCCCCCTATCCCGCTACACCGATAGGAACGGCAGAAAGGAGCTTACCATTGCCGAGAATGAGCAAGAAGCGGCGGCTGGAATGGTCTTTCTTCCTCAACCACCGCAACCGTATCACTTACAACGACCTATGCCGGGGCTGCACCCGTGACTGCAAACAGAGCTTCCGGGCGGTTATCATACTATGCCCTCGCTATTATTCCAAACGCTGGAAAAAGGAGGACGCAGCCTATGGCAGATAACCGCAAATATTACTACCTCAAGCTGAAAGAGAGCTATTTTGACGATGATGCAATCGTTCTGCTGGAAAGTATGCAGGACGGCGTTATCTATTCCAACATTCTCTTGAAGCTGTACTTGAAATCGCTGAAAAACGGCGGGAAATTGCAGCTTGACGAGAATATCCCCTACACCGCCCAGATGATTGCGACCATTACCCGCCAGCAGGTAGGTACCGTAGAGAGAGCTTTGAAAATCTTTATGAAGCTGGGGCTTGTGGAGCCTTTGCCAAGCGGCGCACTCTACATGAGCAACATTGAGCTTTTAATCGGCCAGTCCTCTACCGAGGGGGAGCGCAAGCGCAGGGCGCGGCTGGCTTTGCAGGAACAAAAAGCCCTGCCGCAGACAGGGGCGGACAAATGTCCACCATATCGAGCGGACATTTGTCCACCAGAGATAGAGATAGAGAAAGAGATAGATATAGAAATAGAAAAAGAGAGAGAGTTAGAAACGGGACACCCCGCCCCCGCCGCCTATGGCAGATACCACAATGTCATTCTTTCCGATACGGAGCTTGACGGGCTGAAAACAGAGCTTCCCGGCAAGTGGGAGTATTACATTGACCGCCTATCCTGCCATATCGCTTCCAGCGGGAGGAAATACAAGAGCCATGCAGCCACGATTTTCAAGTGGGCGCAGGAGGACGCAGCCAAGAAAGCCCCGAAAAAGGGCATACCCGATTATACCTGTAAGGAGGGCGAGAGCTTATGACGAATGGATTTGATGAAATGATTTTGAATATGACCGACACCACGCCGGAGCCGGAGGACTACACCGGCGAGGACGGGCTTTTATACTGCGGGAAGTGCCACAAGCCCAAAGAGGGCTATTTCCCCAAAGAAACCGCCGCATGGCTGGGGCGTGACCGCCACCCGGCAGAATGTGACTGCCAGCGGGCAGAGCGTGAGGAACGGGAAGCCGCAGAGAAACAGCGCAGTCACCTTGAAACTGTCGAGCGGTTGAAGCGGCGGGGCTTTACAGACCCGGCTATGCAGGGCTGGACGTTTGAGAACGACAACGGCAAGTGCCCGCAAATGGAACACGCCCATTTCTATGTGGAGAACTGGGAAACCATGAAAGAGCGCAACATTGGCTATCTGCTATGGGGCGGCGTTGGCACAGGCAAGAGCTATTTTGCGGGCTGTATCGCAAATGCCCTTATGGAGCGTGAAATCCCCGTGTGCATGACAAACTTTGCATTGATATTGGGTGACCTTGCCGCCAGCTTTGAGGGCAGGAATGAATATATCTCCCGACTTTGCAGCTTCCCGCTGCTTATCCTTGACGATTTTGGAATGGAACGGGGAACGGAATACGGCTTAGAGCAGGTCTACAACGTGATTGACAGCCGTTACCGCAGCGGCAGGCCGCTGATCGTCACGACTAATCTCACGCTGGAGGACTTGCAGCACCCGGAGGACACCGCCCACGCCCGCATTTATGACCGTCTGATTGAAATGTGTTCTCCTGTCCGCTTTACCGGGAGCAACTTCCGAAAAGCCACGGCGCAGGAGAAAATGGGACAACTGAAAAAGCTGATGAACAGAAAGGAGAGCCGCCTATGACCAACACCCCAAAGAATGACCGCAGCACCCGCCGCCCGGATTGCGTGACGGAAATCCGCATAGGTAATTCTGTCCTTGTCGTTTCCGGCTATTTCAAGCAGGACACCACCGCCACCGCCGCCGATAAAATGCTGAAAGTGCTGGAAGCGGAAGCTGCTACACAAAAATCGGCAATTTGACGGGACGTAAAGAAGCAGAAAGGACTGTACAGCCAGCCCCGGCGTGTGGTATGATAGTCATACGGAATAGTGGGGCTGGCTGTCGGAAATGGAGGACACTATGTTAAGACAGACCACCCGAAACCTTATTACCGCCCTTTATCCGAGATTATCCCACGAGGACGAGCTGCAAGGTGAGAGCAATTCTATTTCAAACCAGAAGCGTATTCTTGAAACCTATGCGAAGCAGAACGGCTTTTCCAATCTGCAATGGTACACAGATGACGGTTATTCTGGGGCGAACTTCCAAAGACCCGGTTTTCAAGCCATGCTTGCGGACATTGAAGCCGGAAAAGTCGGCACCGTTATCGTCAAGGATATGTCACGGTTAGGGCGAAACTATCTGCAAGTGGGAATGTATACGGAAATGATTTTCCCACAGAAAGGCGTCCGCTTTATCGCTATCAATGACGGAGTGGACAGCGCACAGGGCGACAATGATTTTGCCCCTCTGCGGAACATTTTTAACGAATGGCTGGTGAGAGATACGAGCAAGAAAATCAAAGCAGTAAAACGGTCTAAGGGTATGAGCGGGAAGCCCGTCACGAGCAAACCCGTATACGGCTACTTTATGGACGAGGACGAAAATTTTATCATTGACGGGGAAGCCGCCCCTGTTGTGCGGCAGATTTACAGCTTGTGCCTTGCCGGGAACGGGCCGACCAAGATAGCCCGTATGCTCACAGAGCAGGAGATCCCCACGCCGGGAACGCTGGAATACCGTCGGACGGGAAGCACCCGCCGCTACCACCCCGGCTATGAGTGCAAGTGGGCGACCAATACCGTGGTACATATCCTTGAAAACAGGGAGTACACGGGCTGTCTGGTAAACTTCAAGACGGAGAAGCCGTCCTACAAGACCAAGCACAGCGTAGAGAACCCCATTGAGAAACAGGCGATTTTCGAGAACCACCATGAGCCTATCATTGACACCCAGATGTGGGAGCGTGTGCAGGAGTTACGCAAGCAGCGCAAACGCCCGAACCGCTATGATGAAGTGGGCTTATTCTCCGGCATACTCTTTTGTGCCGACTGCGGCAGCGTCCTTTACCAGCAGCGTTACCAGAACGCCACCCGCAAGCAGGATTGTTATATCTGCGGGAGCTACAAGAAGCGTACCCGTGACTGTACGGCGCACTTTATCCGCACCGACCTGTTGACCGCCGGAGTGACCGACAATCTGCGGAAAGTCACCAGCTATGCAGCGAAGCACGAAGCCCGGTTTATGAAGCTGCTGATCGAGCAGAACGAGGACGGGGGCAAGCGCAGGAACGCCGCAAGGAAAAAGGAGCTGGAAGCCGCCGAGAAGCGTATCAGCGAGTTATCCGCTATCTTCAAGCGGCTGTATGAGGACAGCGTGACCGGGCGCATTTCAGACGAGCGTTTCACGGAGCTGTCGGCAGACTATGAAGCCGAGCAGAAAGAACTGAAAGAGAGAGCCGCCGCTATCCGGGCAGAGCTTTCCAAAGCGCAGGAAGCCACGGTAAACGCAGAAAAGTTTATGAATGTTGTCCGCAAGTACACCAGCTTTGAAGAACTTACCCCTACCCTTTTGCGTGAGTTTGTGGAGAAAATCGTTGTGCATGAGTGCAGCTATGACGAGAACGGCACACGCAGACAGGACATTGATATTTATTACTCTTTCGTTGGCAAGGTAGACCTGCCCGAATGACCGCCCGACCTATCCGGCGCAATGCGCAAACGCCGGATAGGAACGGCAAAATTTTTTACACTTCTACTACTTCTTTATCACACATCAGCAAAGAGCCAGGGCATGAAGCAGCTCATGGCCGGTGCTGGTGTAGCCGTAGTCGGCATGGTCCTTGTACCTCTGCTCTCCGGGCTTTTCTCTGTCTAAGCGTCTCCGTATGAAATCCTTGCCGCTCCCGCAGCTTTGCGGGGGCGGCGGAAAGGAGGTTGACACCGTATGGATTTCTTACTTGAAGCCCTGACAAATTGGCTGAAAGAAATGCTGGTGGGCGGTATTATGAGCAACCTTTCGGGGATGTTTGACAGTGTAAATCAGCAGGTCGCGGATATATCCGTACAGGTAGGCCAGACCCCACAGGGATGGAATGGCAGTATTTTCAGCATGATTGAGAATCTGTCCAACTCCATCATGGTGCCGATTGCAGGTGTGATTCTGGCTATCGTGATGACCGTAGACCTGATCCAGATGATTGCAGACAAGAACAACCTGCATGATGTGGATACCTGGATGATTTTCAAGTGGGTGTTCAAATCAGCTGCCGCCATCCTCATTGTCACAAACACATGGAATATCGTGATGGGCGTCTTTGATATGGCGCAGAGCGTAGTGGCGCAGGCGGCAGGGATTATCAATTCGGATGCGTCCATTGACATTTCCTCAGTTATGACCGATCTGGAACCGAGGCTGATGGAAATGGATCTGGGACCGCTGTTCGGACTGTGGTTCCAATCCCTCTTTATTGGCATTACTATGTGGGCGTTATATATCTGTATCTTTATCGTTATTTATGGCCGTATGATCGAAATCTACCTTGTGACTTCGGTGGCTCCCGTTCCAATGGCTGCAATGATGGGTAAAGAATGGGGCGGTATGGGACAGAATTACCTCCGATCCCTGCTGGCGCTGGGCTTTCAGGCGTTTCTCATTATCGTCTGCGTGGCAATTTATGCTGTGCTGGTGCAGAACATCGCTCTGGAAGATGACATCATCATGGCAATCTGGAGCTGCGTGGGCTACACCGTACTGCTATGTTTTACGCTGTTCAAAACCGGCAGTCTCGCCAAATCAGTCTTTCAGGCGCACTAAAACGGAAGGAGGTTTCTACATTGGCTTATGTACCCGTACCCAAGGACTTAACAAAAGTCAAAACAAAGGTCATGTTCAATCTGACCCGAAGGCAGCTGGTCTGCTTTACCGCCGGGGCGCTTGTAGGCGTACCGCTGTTCTTGTGGCTCCGTGAGCCTGCGGGAAACAGCATGGCTGCCATGTGTATGATGCTGGTCATGATGCCCTTCTTCCTGCTGGCTATGTACGAAAAGCATGGACAGCCCCTGGAAAAGATCGTGGGCAACATTCTCAAAGTAGCTGTGATCCGTCCAAAGCAGCGTCCCTACCAGACCAATAACTTTTATGCCGTATTAAAGCGGCAGGAAATGCTCGATAAGGAGGTGTATGACATTGTTCACCGCAATAAAAAAATGGCTGCATCGGATGTTCGGAAAAACCGAGAAAAAAACTGTGCAGCCGGTAAAGACAAAGAAAAAGCTGTCCCGCGCCGATAAGAAGCAGATCGAAGCGGCCATTGCCCGCGCTAACCGCACGGACAAAAAAGGAAAATCTGCGCAGGACAGTATCCCTTATGAACGGATGTGGCCGGATGGAATCTGCCGAGTATCGGACAGCCACTACACAAAGACCATCCAGTTTCAGGACATCAACTATCAGCTCTCCCAAAACGAAGATAAGACGGCAATCTTTGAGGGGTGGTGTGATTTCCTCAATTATTTTGACAGCTCAATTCATTTCCAGCTGTCTTTTTTGAACCTTGCGGCATCGGAGGAGACCTTTGCTAACTCCATTTCCATCCCGCCCCAGAGGGATGCCTTTGACAGTATCCGCGAGGAATACACCACAATGCTGCAAAATCAGCTGGCCAGAGGTAACAACGGTCTCATCAAGACCAAATACCTGACTTTTGGTATCGACGCAGACAGCATCAAAGCTGCCAAGCCCCGTCTGGAGCGTATTGAGACCGATATACTTAATAACTTCAAGCGTCTTGGTGTAGCTGCCAGAACGCTGGACGGTAAAGAAAGGCTTTCTCAGCTTCATGCAGTATTCCACATGGATGAACAGCTCCCATTTCAGTTTGAATGGGACTGGCTGGCTCCTTCCGGTCTGTCCACGAAGGATTTTATTGCACCAAGCTCCTTTGAGTTCCGCACCGGCAAGCAGTTCCGTATGGGCAAGAAATACGGGGCTGTTTCTTTTTTGCAGATTCTCGCACCGGAGCTGAATGACCGTCTGCTGGCTGATTTTTTGGATATGGAAAGCTCGCTCATTGTGAGTATGCACATTCAGTCGGTGGA
This sequence comes from Blautia sp. AF34-10, assembly GCF_003477865.1. Lineage (NCBI taxonomy): Bacteria > Bacillati > Bacillota > Clostridia > Lachnospirales > Lachnospiraceae > Blautia > Blautia sp. AF34-10. The sequence continues at coordinate 45,043 of NZ_QUED01000022.1, read as the reverse complement.
TCAGGTGAAAGCCATCAAGACGGTAAAGCGCAAGATTACCGACCTGGACCGCAGTAAGATCGAGGAACAGAAAAAAGCAGTTCGTGCCGGATACGACATGGACATCATTCCATCCGACCTTGCTACCTACGGCAGTGAAGCGAAAAAACTCTTGCAGGATTTGCAGAGCCGCAACGAGAGAATGTTCCTTTTAACCTTTCTGGTGCTGAACACAGCGGACAATCCCCGTCAGCTTGGCAACAACATCTTTCAGGCAGGCTCCATTGCCCAGAAGTATAACTGTCAGCTGACCAGGCTGGACTTCCAGCAAGAAGAAGGGCTGATGAGCTGTCTGCCCCTGGGACTCAATCAGATTGAGATCCAGCGAGGACTGACCACCAGTTCTACGGCTATCTTTGTACCGTTCACCACACAGGAATTATTCCAGAACGGCAAAGAAGCTCTGTACTACGGCATAAACGCCCTGTCCAACAACCTCATCATGGTAGACAGAAAGCTGCTGAAAAACCCCAACGGCTTGATTTTGGGTACGCCAGGTTCCGGTAAGTCCTTCAGCGCAAAACGAGAAATCGCCAACTGCTTTTTGCTTACCAATGATGATGTTATCATCTGTGACCCGGAAGCGGAGTACGCACCTCTTGTTGAGCGTCTGCATGGGCAGGTCATCAAGATCTCGCCTACCTCCACCAACTACATCAATCCGATGGACCTGAACCTGGACTACTCGGATGATGAAAGCCCACTGTCCCTCAAGTCTGATTTTATCCTCAGCTTGTGTGAGCTGATCGTGAGCGGTAAGGAGGGCTTGCAGCCGGTGCAGAAAACAATCATCGACCGCTGTGTGCGCCTGGTCTATCAGACTTACCTCAATGACCCGCGCCCGGAGAATATGCCGGTTTTGGAGGACCTATATAACCTGCTTCGGGAACAGGAGGAAAAGGAAGCCCAGTATATCGCTACGGCCCTTGAAATCTATGTAACCGGCTCCCTCAATGTGTTCAACCACCAGAGCAATGTGGACATCAACAACCGCATTGTCTGCTATGACATCAAGGAACTGGGCAAGCAGCTCAAGAAAATCGGTATGCTGGTGGTACAGGATCAGGTGTGGAACCGCGTTACCATCAACCGTGCCGCTCACAAGTCTACCCGCTACTACATCGACGAGATGCACCTGCTTTTGAAGGAGGAACAGACCGCTGCCTATACAGTGGAAATCTGGAAGCGATTCCGTAAATGGGGTGGTATTCCGACAGGTATCACCCAGAATGTCAAAGACCTTTTGAGCAGCCGCGAGGTAGAGAACATCTTTGAAAACTCCGACTTCGTGTATATGCTCAACCAGGCAGGCGGAGACCGTCAGATACTTGCCAAGCAGCTGGGCATTTCCACGCACCAGCTTAGCTATGTGACCCACTCCGGTGAGGGCGAGGGCCTGCTGTTCTATGGCTCCACAATTCTGCCTTTCGTGGACCACTTCCCGAAGAGTACCGAGCTGTACCGCATTATGACCACCAAACCCCAGGAACTGAAAAAGAAGGAGGATGAATGATGATGAACCCCAACATTTTGAATCAAAACCCGTTGATGTTTTTTGACAGGGCGGTAAATGCCCAGCGCAGCCAGCTGCTTACGGTCATGGCCGATGCGGTAAGTGAGTGCCGCACGGCGGCAGATCAGGCAGCCGAACTGAATGAGACCGGTCAGGTGGGGCTTCTCCGTCTGGCAGAGATTTGGAGCGCCATCCGTGCCAAGGAAGGCATGGGCGGTCTGATTCTGGAAGGAACCGAAGCGAAGATCCTGTCTGATGTGGTGGCACAGTTTTACGCCTACCTGTCCGGTTGTATGTTCAACGATCCTGTGGGAATGGCCATTTATGCAGAGCTGCACTACATGATGTCCTCCCTCATGCTGGGAGAATGGTTTGAATAAGGAGCCGCGCCTGCGCTTTACTGATGAGGAACGGTCGGACCCTGCACTGGAAAAGCCGATCCGTAAAGCGGAGAAAGCTGCGGCCAGAGCAGATAAGGCGCAGGCCAATATCCCAAAGAAAAAGGTCAGGCAGACGGTCATCGACCCGGATACCGGAAAAAAGACCTCGAAGTTGACCTTTGAGGACAAGAAAAAGCCACCCTCCAAACTTTCTCAAGGGGTCAAGGAAGCTCCCGTCCATCTGGTTGCGGGCAAACTCCACAAAGAGATCCGGGAAACAGAACAGGACAATGTGGGCGTGGAAAGCGCCCACAAGTCCGAGGAAGCGGTGGAGACCGGCGCTTATCTGGTGCGGGAGGCTATCGCAGCCACAAGCTGAAGCCGTACCGCAAAGCAGCACAGGCAGAGCGCCAACTGGAAAAGGCAAATGTAAATGTTCTGTACCAGAAATCTTTGCAGGAAAATCCCCAGTTTGCCAGCAATCCACTTTCCCGCTGGCAGCAAAAGCAGGCCATCAAAAAGCAGTATGCCGCCGCCAAACACGCCGGTCAGACTGCTGGAAATACCGCCCAGGCTGCATCTAAAACAGGAAAAGCCGCAAGGACGGTAAAAGAAAAGGCACAGCAGGCAGGGGCATTCGTCATGCGCCACAAGAAGGGTTTCCTAATGGCAGGGGTTTTGTTCCTCATTACCTGTATGCTGATGAATACCATGTCCTCCTGCTCCATGATGGCGCAGAGCATCGGTTCCGTTCTCTCCGGCACCACCTATCCGTCGGATGACCCGGAAATGCTGGCGGTGGAGGCAGATTATGCAGCCAGAGAAGCCCAGTTGCAGGAGGAAATCGACAACATTGAAAGCAGTCACCCAGGGTATGACGAGTATCGCTATGACCTTGGTATGATCGGCCATGACCCTCATGAGCTGGCAGCATTTCTCTCTGCCGTCTTGCAAGGCTACACCCGGCAGAGCGCTCAGGCAGAGCTGGCGCGTGTGTTTGCAGCACAGTATCAGCTGACGCTTACTGAGGAAGTGGAGATTCGCTACCGCACGGAGACCTCCACCGACCCGGAGACCGGCGAGACCACCTCAGAAGAAGTCCCCTATGAGTATTACATTCTGAATGTGAAACTCACCAGCAAGCCCATTTCCGCTGTGGCGTCGGAACTTCTGACCCCGGAGCAGATGGAAATGTATCAGGTCTACCGACAGACCATGGGCAATAAGCCGCTGTTGTTTGGCGGCGGTTCCCCTGATACCAGCGGCTCGGAAGATCTGTCCGGTGTGCAGTTCATTAACGGCACCCGCCCCGGCAATCCGCAGCTGGTGGAACTGGCGAAAAGTCAGGTGGGCAATGTGGGCGGTTATCCCTACTGGAGCTGGTACGGTTTTGACAGCCGCGTGGAATGGTGCGCCTGCTTCGTATCCTGGTGCTATAACCAGGCAGGAAAAAGTGAGCCGCGCTTTGCAGGCTGTGAGTGGCAGGGTGTTCCGTGGTTCCAGTCTCATGGACAGTGGGGCGCACGAGGATATGAGAACATCGCCCCCGGTGATGCCATTTTCTTTGACTGGGATTTGGATGGGACAGCAGACCATGTAGGTATCGTGATCGGTACGGATGGCAGCCGTGTTTATACCGTGGAGGGAAATTCCGGCGATGCCTGCAAGATCAAAAGTTATGACCTGAATTATCAAAGCATTAAGGGCTACGGCCTGATGAACTGGTAACAGAGATTTTTAAGAAGGAGTGATAGACGATGGCAAAGAACAAAATTGAGCGCATTGACCAGGAGATTACAAAGGTCCGTGAGAAGATCGCAGAGTATCAGGAAAAGCTCAAGGCGCTGGAGGCACAGAAAACCGAGGCAGAAAATCTGGAGATCGTTCAGATGGTGCGCGCACTGCGTATGACCCCTGCCCAGCTGAGCGCCATGCTGTCCGGCGGCGCAGTTTCCGGCAGTATGATGGATGACAACAACGAACAGGAGGAAAACAGCTATGAGGAATAAACGATTGCTCCGAACACTTTCCGCCCTTTGCCTGACGCTGGTTCTGGCATCGGGCTTTACCATTCCCGCTTTTGCCCAGGGCGCAGCGCCGCCCCCGGCAGAGGATACCACCAATGACAGCAATGTGGTGGTGGAAGAACCCGAAAAAGCACCTCCGCTGACCCCGGAGGGTAACGCCGCTCTGGTGGATGATTTTGGTGGCAACAAGCAGCTCATTACCGTTACCACCAAGGCAGGCAACTATTTTTATATCCTGATCGACAGGGCCAATGAGGATAAAAAGACTGCTGTTCACTTTCTGAACCAGGTGGATGAAGCGGACCTGATGGCGCTGATGGAAGATGGAAATGCCAAAGAGGAGCCGCCTGCGGTGTGCAGCTGCACGACAAAATGTGAAGCAGGGGCAGTCAATACGGCCTGTCCGGTCTGTGTAACGGATAAGAGTAAATGTACGGGAAAAGCACCGGAACCTCCGGCAGAAACACCGAAGCCAGAAAAAGAGAAGCCTGCCGGACTGAACCCGGCTGCGCTGATCCTGCTGCTGGCTCTGCTTGGTGGAGGTGGTGTATTTGCCTACTTGAAGCTCGTTAAGAACAAGCCTAAGACCAAGGGCAATGACAGTCTGGACGATTATGATTATGGCGAGGAAGATTCCGAGGAATGGGAAACCGAGGATGAGGAGTCGGACGAGCCGGATGCTGACGGGGGCAGCGCAGAAGAAGATGACGAGGACAGCGTGAAATGACCCGTTTCACAGACAGTCCTATGAACGCATGATGACACGCAGGCCGGAGGGCGGGAAGGAAACTTCCCGTCCTCCCTCTTTGCCCCAAAGCCACCCCTGTTATGGCTGCGGAAATTATGGAAGCCCCTGCGTAGGTGTCTGCCACCGTGAGATGGAACGATGGCTCAAAGAAAGGAAACGAAAAAAATGAGTGTTCTGATTATATTTATCAAGCTGATTGCTGTTTTTGACCTGCTGGTGATCGCCGTGTATTTTGGCGGCGACATTCTTTCTACCATGTTAAACAAACTTCGGAGAAAAGCAAAACAGGAAGATTCCTTTGACTTTTCTCAGGATGCCGTGATGGTTTCATTATCCATAGATTCTGTCCGTCAGCTTTATTCCGGTGACGCGGCAGATTTTGTGGAAGATAAGATTCTGCCAAATGCGGAGAAAACGATGGCTGTTTTGACGGACCAGGAACAGGCAGCAGCCCGTCTGCTCTTATCTGCCCTGATCGGTTTTCTTGCAGCAGAAGCTCCTATGGATGAACAGAGCTTTCCTATGGTAATGGAACTTCTGAACTGTATGGAGGGTGAAAAAGAGGATGGTTGTCAGGATGCAGTAGAAAGTTTGCTTGAAGATGCTGTCCGCAATACCCACCGCCATGAAGAATATTACAGCAATTATCAACGCTACCAGCTGATGCAGGTGGATAAAACTCGTGTCATTTTGGCTTGCCGCATCATCATCAATGACCTGCTGGGGAAACTGTACCGCTATGACTACCGGTTTGGTTATAACCTGCTTCTGGATGAGGAAAACAGCATTGAGAAAAAACTGCACACGCCTGTGCGGGAAGAATGGGAGGTTGAAGAATATGAAGCTGGTGATTGCTGAAAAACCATCAGTTGCCCAGAGTTTGGCGGCGGTGATCGGTGCAACTGCCCGTAAGGACGGGTATCTGGAGGGCAACGGCTGGCGTGTCAGCTGGTGTGTGGGCCATCTGGCCGGTCTTGCGGACGCAGACAGCTATGACCCCAAGTACGCCAAGTGGCGATATGATGACCTGCCTATTCTGCCGGAGCATTGGCAGATGGTGGTGGGAAAGGATAAGAAAAAGCAGTTTGATATTCTCAAAAAGCTGATGAACGCCCCGGATGTGACGGAGGTAGTAAATGCCTGCGATGCCGGACGCGAGGGCGAGCTGATCTTCCGCAGCGTCTACGAGCTGGCAGGCTGCCAAAAGCCCATGAAACGCCTCTGGATTTCTTCGATGGAGGACTCCGCCATAAGGGAAGGCTTTGCAAACCTGCGCCCCGGTGCGGACTATGACGGGCTTCGGGATGCTGCTCTTTGCCGCGCTAAGGCCGACTGGCTGGTGGGGATCAATGCCACAAGGCTGTTTTCCGTGCTGTACCACCGCACCCTCAACATCGGGCGCGTGATGTCCCCAACCCTGGCGCTCATTGTCCAGCGAGAAGCTGAGATCGACACCTTTAAGCCAGTTCCCTTTTATACCGTGGCGCTGGAGCTGCCCGGTCTTACCGTATCCGGGGAGCGCATGGCGGATAAGGCTGCTGCCGAGCAGCTGAAAGAAGCCTGTCAGGGTGCAGCTGCCACAATCAAAAAGGTGGAGTGCAAGGAAAAGTCCGAAAAGCCGCCTGCCCTCTATGACCTGACTACTCTGCAAAGAGATGCCAACCGCCTGCTTGGATTTACAGCCCAGCAGACCCTGGACTATCTGCAAAGCCTGTATGAAAAGAAGCTCTGCACCTATCCCCGTACTGACAGCCGCTATCTGACCGGTGATATGGCAGACAGCCTGCCGGTGCTGGTCAATCTGGTTGCCAATGCTATGCCGTTTCGCAAAGGGATCGCCATTACCTGTGACCCCCATGTGGTCATCAACGATAAGAAAGTAACTGACCACCACGCAGTAATCCCTACCAGAAATCTCAAGGATGCAGACCTTTCTGCCCTTCCTGCGGGAGAAAAAGCGGTGCTGGAGCTGGTGGCCCTGCGTCTGCTGTGCGCCGTAGCCCAGCCCCATATCTATTCGGAAACTGTTGTGATTGCAGCGTGTGGTGGGGAGTTTACCGCCAAAGGAAAAACAGTGAAGCACCCCGGATGGAAAGCTCTGGAGGACGCTTACCGTGCCAAAATGAAAGATGCAGAGCCGAAAAAAGATGGTGCAGAGAAAGCCCTGCCGGAGCTGACTGAAGGACAGACCCTTGCGGTTGCTGCTGCAATCGTCAAAGAAGGCAAAAGCAGTCCACCCCAGCACTTTACGGAGGATACCTTGTTGTTCGCAATGGAGACTGCCGGAAAAGAAGATATGCCGGAGGACGCCGAGCGAAAAGGTCTGGGGACACCGGCCACCCGTGCCGGTATTTTGGAAAAGCTGGTATCTGCCGGTTTTCTGGAACGAAAAAAGAACAGGAAAACGGTGCAGCTTCTCCCTTCCCACGATGCAGTCTCCCTGATAACAGTCTTGCCGGAACAGCTGCAATCGCCGCTTCTGACTGCCGAGTGGGAGTACCGCCTGGGAGAGATCGAGCGCGGGCAGCTTGCCCCGGAGGAGTTTCTGGACGGGATCAGCACCATGCTGAAAGATCTGGTGGGAACTTATCAGGTCATCAAGGGAACCGAGTACCTGTTCTCCCCGCCCCGTGATGTGGTAGGCAAATGCCCTCGCTGCGGCGGTGAAGTTGCAGAACTGCAAAAAGGCTTCTTCTGTCAGAATGATTCTTGCAAATTTGCAATCTGGAAAAATAACAAATGGTGGGCTGCCAAGAAAAAACAGCCGACCAAGGCTGTGGTGTCTGCACTGCTGAAAGATGGCCGTGTCCGTGTAACGGGCCTATATTCTGAGAAAACTGGCAAGACCTACGATGCCGCTGTGGTTTTGGAGGACGATGGACAGTACGCCAACTTTAAGCTGGAATTTGATCAGCGGAAAGGAGGCAGCCGATGAAGCTCTCTTTAGTGGAACGGGAAACCATTCTCCTTTATAACCAGGCAGAACCAATGGCTGAGGTCTACACCCACGATCCCCGTCTGATGGAGAAGCTGGAACTGCTGGCAAAAAAGCACCCCGACCAGATCACCCGAAAGGACGCCCATAACTTTACCGTCCCAAAGCGGTGTGTATCAGTCCGGGAGCCATATAGCGCAGAACGCCGCAAAGCCGCCAGTGAGCGTGCGAAAGCCGCCGGATACCAGCCTCCTATGCGAAAGTCCGGCAGTTAAAGGCACATGACAGAGAATGTATTTGAAGCAGTCAAGCAGTCGGTCAGCACCAGAGATGCGGCAGCGTTTTATGGGATCGAGGTCAAACGAAATGGCATGGCCTGCTGTCCCTTTCACGATGATAAGAACCCCAGCATGAAGGTAGACCAGCGGTTCCACTGCTTTGGCTGCGGTGAAGATGGGGATGTGATCGACTTTACCGCAAAGCTCTTTGACCTCTCCCCAAAAGAAGCGGCGGAGAAACTGGCACAGGACTTTGGCCTGATCTATGACAGTCAGGCCCCTCCCCGCAGGAGATATGTCCGGCAGAAAACCGAGGCACAAAAGTTTCGGGAGGACCGGCAGCGGTGTTATCGCGTACTGTCCGATTACTACTATCTGCTGAAAAAATGGGAGGCCGACAATTCTCCCCGGACACTGGAGGAAGAACCGCACCCCCGTTTTGTGGAAGCAATCCAGAAAAAAGCCTATGTAGAGTACCTGCTGGACCTTTTTCTGTATGAAAGTGAAGAAGAACAAAGGGCATGGATTGCAGAACACACAGCAGAAATCACACACTTGGAAAGGAGATTGAAAATCATGGCTGAGAACAAACCCACCAACCGAGAGCGGCTAAGGGAAATCACAGATGGCATCGAGCAGGGGATCAAAGAACTGTTTGAGAGTGAAAAGTATATGCGCTATCTGTCCGTCATGTCCCGCTTCCACCGCTATTCGGTAAACAACACCATGCTCATCTATATGCAGAAGCCGGACGCTACATTGGTAGCCGGATACAATAAGTGGAAAGACCAGTTTGAGCGTCATGTAAAAAAGGGCGAGCATGGTATTACCATCATTGCTCCCACACCATATAAGAAGAAAATCGAGGAGCAGAAACTGGACCCGGATACCAAGGCTCCGATTTTGGATAAAGACGGAAAGATCGTCACAGAGGAAAAAGAAATCGAGATCCCCATGTTTCGCCCGGTCAAGGTCTTTGATGTGAGCCAGACCGACGGGAAACCTTTGCCTGAGCTTGCTTCCTCCCTTTCCGGCAATGTGCCAAATTATGAGGCATTCATGGAGGCCCTGCGCCGCAGCGCACCGGTGCCGATTACTTTTGAAGCAATGGCCGCCGATACGGACGGCTATTTTTCTGCCGATCATCAGAAAATTGCCATTCGTCAGGGCATGAGTGAGGTGCAGACGGTTTCGGCCACAGTACACGAGATTGCCCACAGCAAGCTCCACAATCAGAAAAAGATTCAGATTGCCAATGACGAGCAATATCAGGAAATCGAGCTGTTTGATAAATCCGGTCTGTTCTCCAATGGGCGGATTGTCCGTGATAATCTGCCGGAGGGCGTTTATTGCTATGACCTGCGCGGTTCTGACTACGACCCCGGAGAGCCGGTCTGTGTAGAAGAACAAGTGATTGTAAACCATGCAGGTTCCGTTCTGCTGACAGAGCCGCTGGAGCTGGCGGAAGATGGACGCCTGATCCTGACCGAGGAAGAAGGGCTGAATTTTGTTGGCGGCTTTTCTACCCTCACCCAGTTTTTGCAAGAACAGAGGAAAGACCGCCACACGGAGGAAGTGGAGGCTGAAAGCATCTCCTATGCGGTCTGCAAATATTTTGGCATTGAGACCGGAGAAAACAGCTTCGGCTATATTGCAAGCTGGAGTCAGGGCAAGGAACTGAAAGAGCTGAGAGCCAGTTTGGAGACCATCAATAAGACCTCCGGCACTTTGATCTCTGACATTGAGCGCCACTATAAGGAAATCTGCAAAGAGCGTGGAATTGACCCCAATGCAAAGGCAGAGCCAGAAACCGCCCCGATAGAGCAGCCGACCGGCAATCTAACCTACTATGTAGCAGAGTGCATGGAGTTTCCAAACCTCGGAGAATACCACGATAACCTGTCTTTGAAGGAAGCAATCCGCATTTATCAGGAGATTCCGGCAGAACGAATGAACGGGATCAAGGGCATTGGTTTTGAGCTGAAAGATGGAAGCGACTATGAAGGACCGTTTCCGATTTTGACCGGCCAGACCATTGACCTGGACACCATCCAGGCAATCGACTATTACCGCGATAATCCTCTGGTGCAAAAAGCGGTAAAGGAATTGGCTGCGGCAATGCCGGAAATGGAAGTGCTGGGGGCGGACGCCAATCAGCAGGAGGCTTTGTTTCTGATCAACGATACTACCTATCTTCATATCCAGCCTTGTGACAGCGGCTGGGACTACACCCTTTACGATGCTGCATCCATGAAAGAGCTGGATGGTGGTCAGCTGGATATGCCGGAGCTTTCCCGCAAAAATGCAGTTCTCCAGATTTGTGATGACAACAATCTGGACAGCACTTCGCTCAGACACGCTCCTATGTCCATGATTGAGACCTTGCAGGAAGCGGCCTATCAGCAAATGCAGGCAGAGACCAGTCAGATGATTGCTTCTTCCCAGTTGCCGGAGGCACAGGAGCAGGCACTGGATGAATACCCCATGCCTGATGAGCAGGTCTCCACACCGGATATGCAGGAATATGGCTACTCCTATGATGGGATGCTCCCTGTTACCAGAGAACGGGCGCTGGAACTGGATGCCGCCGGGTTGACCGTCTATGTGCTGCATGAGGACAATACGGAGAGCATGGTGTTTGATCCGCAGGAAATCATGGATCATGGCGGTCTTTTCGGTGTGGACCATGAGGAATGGGAGAAAAGCCCTCAGTTCCACGAAAAGGTCATGGAGCGTCAGGAACATCAGCAGGAACGCGAACAGGCATTTCTCTCTCAGAACAGAGATTGCTTTGCCATCTATCAGGTAAGTCGTGACGATCCGCAGAATGTGCGCTTTATGAATCTGGATTGGTTAAAGTCCCATGACATTTCCATAGACCGCAGCAATTATGACCTCATTTACACAGCTCCGCTAAGTGCGTCTGGCACGGTGCCGGAGCAGTTGGAAAAACTCTATCAGCAATTCAATCTGGAAAAGCCCGTGGACTTTCACAGTCCCTCCATGAGTGTCAGCGACATCGTTGCGATCAAGCAGGATGGTAAGGTATCCTGTCATTACTGTGACAGTGTTGGTTTTACCCAGATCCCCGGATTCCTGCCGGAAAATCCGCTGAAAAATGCGGAGATGGACGTGGAGGACGATTACGGCATGATCGACGGTATCATCAACAATGGCGCAAAAGAGCCTACGGTGGCAGAGCTGGAACAGCAGGCCCGCAGCGGTCAGCCCATTTCCCTGATGGATCTGGCTGCCGCTGCCCATCGGGAGGAACGGGAAAAGAAAAAGTCCGTCATGGAGCAGCTGAAAAGCCAGCCCAAGGCAGAACACAAAAAGACAGCACCCAAAAAGAGTGCGGAAAGGGAGATTTGATATGGGAAACTTTACTTTTGAGGAAATGAACCTGATGTGCATTTACAATACCGGCAGCCGCACCGGGCTGATTGACAGTTTGCGTGAGATGCGCGGCGAGCTTTCGCCGGAGGAAACGGAGCTGAGAGAGTTGACCGACAGCGCCCTTACGAAGCTCTGTGCGATGACCGATGAGAAGTTTGCCGAACTGGAGCTGTACCCGGATTTTGACCAGTAAACAACATAACCGCAGGGATGGGGTGGCGATCTGCCACCCCGCCTTTTTACCCCAAAATTGAAAGGAGGACAGAACACTATGCCAACCAAAGCTGAACTATATGCGCAGATGGCGGACAAGGTGGCAACACAGCTCACGGGGAGCTGGCAGGAATGGGCAGGGTTTCTCACTACTGCTTCCCGCCTTTACAAGTACCCGTTCCATGAGCAGCTGATGATCTATGCCCAGCGACCGGACGCCACCGCCTGTGCGGAGTACGATTTGTGGAATGAAAAGATGGGCCGTTATGTAAGGCGCGGTTCCAAGGGAATCGCTCTGGTGGATGATTCCGGGGACAGACCTCGCCTGCGTTATGTCTTTGACATTTCCGACACCGGAACCCGTGAACATTCCCGCACTCCCTGGCTGTGGCAGTTGGAGGAGCGCCATCTGGATTCCGTGCAGACCATGCTGGAGCGCACCTATGATGTTTCCGGTGATGACCTTGCCGGACAGCTCACGGAGGTAGCCGGAAAACTGGCCGAGGAATACTGGACGGAGCATCAGCAGGACTTCTTCTATATCGTTGACGGTTCCTTTTTGGAGGAATATGATGAGTATAACATCGGAGTGCAGTTCAAGGCAGCCGCCACCGTCAGCATCACTTACGCTTTGATGTCCCGCTGTGGACTGGAGCCGGAACGCTACTTCGACCACGAAGATTTCATGGCGATCTTTGATTTCAACACCCCGTCCACCATCGGGGCGCTGGGAACAGCGGTCAGCCAGATCAACCAGCAGGTGCTGCGGCAGATCGGCGTTACCGTCCGAAATGCAGAGCGCGAAGCCAACCAAGAAAGGAGCAAGCAAGATGAACAATCCCATGACCTACATCCAGAACGGAGACTATCAGATTCCCGACCTGAAGCTGAGCCAGCAGCCAGAGAAACCCCTGGGCAAGTACGGCAGGATGAGGAAAACCTACCTGAAAGAACACCGTCCCATCCTCTACAACCAGATGTTGCTGAGCGAGAAGCTGTACCCGCACCTCATCGAGATCGACGAGACCGCCCAGAGCAGATTGGAACAGATGATGCCCCAGCTGGCGAAGGAAGCGGGAGCCACCGAGGAACTGAAAGCCAGCGATCCCATGAAGTGGGTGGGCCTGATGAACACCTGCAAAGCCCAGGCAGAGGAGATCCTGATGGCGGAGCTTATCAACAGCTGACCCTAAACCTGTTCCTCTCCGAAGCGGAGCAGATCCAATCCATAGATGAAGCAGAGAATGTAGCGCATACATCCTCTGCTTTTTCTTTTGCCCAAAATGATATTGACCATGTGCTGCGTTTGGGCGGCAATACAGACCGCCAGAGAGAGCGTGTGGTTGCTGCCTTTGAAAAGCAAAAAACCACCGCTGAGATTGCGAGATACTGAAAACGCTGTACCACGGCGGCAACGGCCTTGGCAGTGTGAGCGCATGGTATGCCGAGGATGGTATCCATCTTTCCCACGGGAAGTCTGTCCGTTATGACAGGTCTGCCCAGGTCATTTCCTGGGAGAGCGCCGCAGAGCGTATCGGGGAGCTTTTGGAGAGCGGCCAGTTTGCCTCCAATGTGGAGCTTGCAGAAGCGGCAGGCTATGAACGCTCCCTCCTTGCAGAAAAGCTCTGGTATCTGTACCACGATTTCAGCGAGGAAGCCAGAGAAGCAGGATATTTGTCTTGCCTGTCAGAAATCAGAGGCAATGGGTTCCCGGAGGAGACCCGCCGCCTGACGGAGCAGTTGAATGACCCGGCTTTCCGCCAGACACTCAAGGAAGAATACGCCGCCTTCTGGACTGCCTATCAGCAGGACCGTGACCTGTTGCGCTTTCATTACCATAGGCCAAGGGAAATCTGGGAGAACCTGAAAGACCTTGACCTGCCCCGCAGGACTTTTTCTTCGGACCTTTCCCAAGTGCCAACCGTCCAGCATTTCATTACAGAGGATGAGATCGACACCGCCATGACCGGCGGCAGCAGTTTTGCCGGAGGAAAAGGCCGTATCTATGCGTTCTTCATGGAAAACCATACGGATAAGGAAAAAGTGAGATTCCTTAAAGACGAGTATGGCATTGGCGGACGCTCTCATGCCCTGTCCGGCGCAACACACAGCGGCGAAGATCACGATGGGAAAGGACTGCACTATAAAAAGCAGGACTGCCCGGATGTTCACTTGAACTGGGAAAAGGTTTCCAAGCGCATTACCTCACTTGTCCAGAAAGGCCGCTATCTTACCGAACAGGAACAAGCGCAGTATGACAAGATCCAGGCTGAAAAGGATCTGGCAGAAGAAGATGCCATTCAAGCCCAGCAGCCGGAGATAGAGGAAGAAACGCCAAAGCCTACCTTCGGGAGCAGTTTGAGCAGTATAAGCCTGTGGTGACTGCCGCCATATCTGAGGATGTGGCATATCGAAATGCCTGCGGTCATTCCGACCGTGAAAATGCTGTCATCGAGGGCAATGCCGCTGTGCGCCGTGCGGTTCTTGGCTCTAAGGATATGGAGCTGATCCGCCTTTATTCTGATGTGCCGGAGTTCCGCCAGCGCCTGCACCGGGAAGTGATCGACGAAACCTATCCAAAGCTCCATGAGCTTCTGCGCCCTCTTTCTCAGGAAGATATTGATACTGCCCTTTGTGCATGGAACGGCAATATCGAGAGTAAACACGCTGTCGTCCGTTATATGAAAGACCATGCAAGAGAGAAGGATACCGCTGCATGGCTGGCTCAGGAATACGGTGGCAGCAACAGCCCGTTCGTTGTCCGTGCCGGAAGCCCGGAGGAAACACAGCTGCCCTGGCCGAAGGTACAGCGCAGGCTTGCCCAGCTGATTCAGGAGGACCGGTTCTATACCGAAGAAGAACAGGATCGTTTTGACAATATCGACCCTATCGCCATCCGGGAAGCCCTGGAGGAAAGAGGGATCGTCAACGGACAGGTGGCAGACCCGGAAAAACTGGACAATGACCCGTTTATCCAACAGGTGATGTCGGATGCCGAGCAGATCGCAGCTGCCGAGACAGAACAGACTTCCGAGGTTTCCATTTCCGATGAGGAATATGATGCAGTTCGCCGCCCGACTCCGCAAAGAACCTCCTATGATCCTGCCGCCCCGGTTTATGCCGTGGGCGATACCGTGTATATCGAGGATGACGCCTATCAGATCACCGAGCTACGGGATGACACCGTGCAGCTTCTGCCTACCGGCATGGTATATCCCATCTATCGGGCAGAGCGCAAAGAACAGTTCGAGCAGCTGCTTCGGGCAGACCGCCGCAATGCTTACTATACCGAGTTTCTTCCCATTGACCCGGACAAGGCAAATCAAGACTTGCGGGATGCATTGTCCCATGGACTGATGGATGAAGCAGATAAAAAACAGGTTTTCACGCTGCTGCAATCCGGCAGGAGCAACAGCGAGATCGCCTACTGGCTGAGTAGAAACTATCCCCGTGAGATCGAGACCCTGAATCTGGAGACCGGCGATATTGCCGATTACCGTACCACGACACAAGGCATGGAGCTGGAAGTCATGGATGCAGAGGAAAAGCGTCTGGCTGTGCTGTATTTCCGCTGGGATGAGGTTGCGCCTTTGCTGCGCGGGATGTATGCCCGTCAGCTGGATGGCTTTGGACAAGAACAGCCCCAACCGTCTGCCGAATCCCCAGCCTTTCATTCCGAGACCGTGGCCGTCTATCCGGGCGATAAGAACCATCTACCTTATGATGTGGTGGTGGAACGGTTGCATATCGAGGAGCCGGAGCCACCAGCCCCTGTGACTGAGCCGGAGAAAACCTTTGAGGAAGTGTTTGATGAACACTCGGTTTCCATTCAGGTCAATGGCCAGTGGCAGACCTTTCCCAATGCCAAAGCTGCCGAGGAAGCATCTTATGAGGAATACAAGGCTAACCTGCGCCGCAATGCAAAAAACTTCCGCATTACCGATGAGCATTTGGGCGAAGGCGGTCCGAAAGCCAAGTTCCAGGCAAATGTCAATGCGATTCGTTTGCTGAAAGAGCTGGAAGCTGCCGGACAGCAGGCAAGCCCCGAACAGCAGGAGGTTCTTTCTCGATATGTGGGCTGGGGCGGTCTCTCTGATGCGTTTGACCCGGAGAAACCGGTATGGGCTTTAGAGTATGCCCAGCTAAAAGAACTGCTGCCCCCGGAGGAATATGCCGCCGCCAGAAGCTCTACCCTCAACGCCCATTACACCAGCCTACGGTCATTCAGGCCATCTATGAAGCGGTGGACCGTATGGGATTTGAGACCGGAAATATTCTGGAGCCGTCTATGGGTGTGGGCAATTTCTTTGGTAAGCTGCCGGAGAAAATGCGAAACAGCCGTCTGTACGGCGTGGAGCTGGACCCTGTTTCCGGGCGCATCGCAAAGCAGCTCTATCCCAAGGCGGACATCACAGTAGGAGGCTTTGAGACCACCGATAGGCGTGACTTCTTTGACCTTGCCATCGGCAATGTGCCGTTCGGTCAGTATCAGGTCAACGACAAAGCCTACAACAAGCTGAATTTCAGTATTCATAACTACTTTTTTGCCAAAGCACTGGATCAGGTGCGTCCCGGCGGCGTGGTAGCTTTTGTGACCTCCCGATATACCATGGACGCCAAGGATTCCACCGTACGCCGCTATCTTGCCCAGCGTGCCGAGCTGCTGGGAGCTATTCGTCTGCCTAATGACACGTTCAAAAAGAATGCCGGTGCCGAGGTGGTATCCGACATCATCTTTCTCCAAAAGCGGGATCGCCCGCTGGACATCGTGCCGGAATGGACCCAGACCGGACAGACGGAGGACGGGTTTGCCATCAACCGGTATTTTATCGACCACCCGGAAATGGTGCTGGGCAGACAGGAGCCGGTAAGCACTGCACATGGTATGGACTACACCGTGAACCCCATCGAGGGACTGGAGCTTTCCGACCAGCTGCATGATGCTGTGAAGTACATTCATGGCACTTATCAGGAGGCAGAGCTGCCGGAGCTGGGCGAGGGCGAAACCATTGACACCTCCATTCCTGCCGACCCAAATGTGAAGAACTATTCCTATGCCATTGTAGACGGACAGGTGTACTACCGGGAAAACAGCCGCATGGTGCGCCCTGACCTCAACGCCACCGCCGAAGCCCGCGTGAAAGGTCTTGTGGGACTGCGTGATTGTGTGCAGGAACTGATCGACCTTCAGATGGATGCAGCGGTTCCAGACAGCACCATTACCCAAAAACAGGCGGAACTGAACCGGCTCTATGACAGCTTTTCTGCCAAATACGGTCTCATCAATGACCGTGCAAACCGCCTGGCCTATGCAGACGATTCTTCCTATTACCTGCTCTGTGCGCTGGAAGTTATTGACGAGGACGGAAAGCTGGAGCGCAAGGCGGATATGTTCACCAAACGGACCATCAAGCCCCATCAGGCAGTGGCTGCTGTGGATACGGCAAGCGAAGCACTGGCGGTGTCCATCTCGGAAAAAGCCTGCGTAGATATGGGCTATATGAGCCAGCTTAGCGGAAAAACAAAAGAAGAACTGGCCGGAGAACTGCAAGGTGTGATCTTCCGTGTACCGGGACAGCTGGAACAGGACGGATCGCCCCATTATGTGACTGCTGATGAATACCTTTCCGGCAATGTACGCCGCAAACTGCGTCAGGCACAGAGGGCGGCACAGCAGGACCCGGTTTATGCAGTCAATGTGGAAGCCCTTACCGCCGCCCAGCCCAAAGACCTGAATGCGTCGGAGATCGAGGTGCGTCTGGGCGCTACCTGGATTGACAAGGAGTACATCCAGCAGTTTATGTACGAGACCTTCAACACCCCGGTTTATCTCCAGCGCAGCATTGAGGTCAACTATTCCTCCTTTACTGCTGAATGGCAGATCAAGGGGAAATCTTCTGTATCCTACAACGATGTGGCAGCTTATACCACCTATGGGACCAGCCGCGCCAATGCTTATAAGATTTTGGAGGACAGCCTGAACCTGCGGGATGTCCGTATCTATGACACCATAGAGGACGCAGACGGAAAAGAGCGCCGCGTGCTGAATGCCAAGGAGACCACTCTGCTGCCCAAAAACAGCAGCTATCCGGGAAGCCTTTAGGGACTGGATCTGGAGAGACCCGGAGCGCCGCCAGACTTTGGTGCGCCAGTATAACGAAGAAATGAACTCTACCCGTCCCCGCGAGTATGATGGCAGCCATATCACTTTTGGCGGCATGAACCCGGCCATTACCCTGCGGGAACACCAAAAAAGCGCTATCGCCCATGTGCTGTATGGCGGAAATACCCTGTTGGCACACGAAGTAGGCGCGGGCAAAACCTTTGAGATGGTGGCCGCTGCGATGGAAGCCAAACGCCTGGCTTGTGCCAGAAATCTCTCTTTGTGGTTCCCAACCACCTGACTGAGCAGTGGGCATCGGAGTTTCTGCGCCTCTATCCTTCCGCCAATATCTTAGTCACCACCAAAAAGGACTTTGAGACCCATAACCGAAAGAAGTTCTGCGCCCGGATCGCCACCGGCGACTATGATGCCATCATCATGGGACACAGCCAGTTTGAGCGTATCCCCATCAGCCGGGAGCGTCAGGAAAGGCTTCTCTATGAGCAGATCGACGAGATCACCGAGGGTATCGCAGAGGTGCAGGCCAGCGGCGGCGAGCGTTTTACCGTCAAGCAGCTGGAGCGTACCAGAAAGTCTCTGGAAGCCAGACTGGAAAAGCTGCAAGCCGAGGGACGAAAAGACGATGTGGTGACTTTTGAGCAGCTGGGTGTGGACCGTTTGTTTGTGGACGAGGCCCACAACTATAAAAACCTGTTTCTATACACAAAAATGCGGAATGTGGCAGGTTTATCCACATCGGACGCGCAGAAATCCTCCGATATGTTTGCCAAGTGCCGCTATATGGATGAGATCACCGGAAACCGTGGCGTGATTTTTGCCACCGGCACCCCGGTCAGCAACTCCATGACCGAGCTTTATACCATGCAGCGTTATCTTCAGTATGAACGCCTGCAAGAACTGAACATGACCCACTTCGACTGCTGGGCTTCCCGATTTGGAGAGACCGTCACAGCATTGGAGCTGGCACCGGAAGGCACCGGCTACCGGGCAAGAACGAGATTCAGCAAGTTCTTTAATCTGCCGGAGCTGATGAACCTGTTCAAAGAAGTGGCGGACATCAAGACCGCCGACCAACTGAACCTGCCCACCCCGGAGGTGGAATACCACAACATCGTGGCGCAGCTACCGAACATCAGCAGGAAATGGTCAAGGCCCTTTCGGAACGCGCATCGCTGGTACACAGCGGAACCGTTGACCCATCCCAGGACAATATGCTCAAGATTACCTCGGATGGCCGCAAGCTGGGGCTGGACCAGAGGATCGTCAACCAGATGCTGCCGGATGAACCTGGCACAAAGGTCAATCAGTGCGTGGACAACATCATGCAGATCTGGCGGGATGGCAAAGCTGACAAGCTGACCCAGCTGGTGTTCTGCGACATTTCTACACCGCAGGCAAAAGCTCCTGCAAGCAAGGCGGCGAAAACGCTGGATAATCCACTGCTTCACGCATTGGAAGGCTCTGTGCCTCTGCCGGAGCAGGAACCGGTCTTTACGGTATATGATGATATTCGTCAGAAACTCATTGCCCAGGGGATGCCT
The DNA here is from genome assembly GCF_003477865.1 of Blautia sp. AF34-10. Taxonomy (NCBI): domain Bacteria; kingdom Bacillati; phylum Bacillota; class Clostridia; order Lachnospirales; family Lachnospiraceae; genus Blautia; species Blautia sp. AF34-10. The sequence continues at coordinate 25,849 of NZ_QUED01000022.1, read as the reverse complement.
GCCGACCAGATCGCTTTTATCCATGAAGCCAATACCGAAGTGCGAAAAAAGGAGCTGTTCTCTAAAGTCCGTACCGGCCAGGTTCGTGTCCTTTTAGGAAGCACCGCAAAGATGGGCGCAGGCACCAATGTGCAGGACCGTCTGGTGGCACTTCATGACCTGGACTGTCCGTGGAGACCGGGAGACCTTGCCCAGCGCAAGGGCCGTATCGAGCGCCAGGGTAACCAGAATCCTCTTGTCCATGTGTACCGCTATGTGACCGAAGGAACCTTTGACGCATACCTCTGGCAGACGGTGGAGAATAAGCAAAAATTCATCAGTCAGATCATGACTTCTAAATCGCCGGTGCGCTCCTGCGATGATGTGGACGAAACAGCACTTTCCTTTGCCGAGATCAAGGCTCTGTGTGCCGGAGATCCCCGTATCAAGGAGCGTATGGATTTGGATGTGGAGGTATCCCGCCTGAAGCTGATGAAAGCCGACCACCAGAGCAAGCAATATCGTCTGGAGGACCAGCTGCTCAAATACTTCCCGGAGGAGATTGAAAAGCACAAAGGCTTTATCAAGGGCTTTGAATCCGATCTGGAGGTTTTGGCAGCGCACCCGCACCCGGAGGACGGTTTTGCTGGTATGGAAATCCGAGGTGATCTGCTGACCGATAAGGAGAATGCCGGTGCAGCACTTCTGGATGCCTGCAAGGAGGTCAAAACCTCCGATCCGGTGCAGATTGGCAGCTACCGGGCTATGCCATATCCGTGGAATTTTCCGCTTGGAAACAGGAGTATACGCTCCTGCTGAAAGGACAGATGACCCACCGGGCAACCCTTGGTACAGACCCTCGCGGAAATCTTACCCGTATCGACAATGCCCTCGCCCAGATGCCCCAGCGTCTGGAGGCGGCAAAGGCCCAGCTGGATAACCTCTATCAGCAGCAGGCTGCCGCAAAGGAGGAAGTCGGAAAGCCATTCCTTTATGAAGAAGAACTGAGAAGCAAAAACGCCCGTCTGGTGGAGCTGGATACTTTGCTCAACATCGACGGAAAGGGACAGGCGCACGCAGAGGCTGTTGTTGCCAAAAGCACACGGACTTCGGTGTTGGACAGCCTGAAGCGCCCGGTGCCGGCCCGCAGTACAGACAAGAAACCAAAACAGCATGAGGAGGTGCGATAACATGAATACCAACAATCTGAATACAGCCCTTTATGAAAAGATGACTGCTGAACAGGACAAGTTCCGGGACTGGCTGAAAAGCCAGCCCCCGGAAGAAGTCTTAAACCATGCCTATGAGTACACCATCCGCGAGGACATCGTGATGGCAATGGAGGAACTGGAGTTGACCGACACCCAGGCACAGGCACTTTTGGAATCTCCCTCTCCGTTGGCGGATGTGTACCGCTATTTTGAAAAGCTGGAGACCGGCTACATGGATGTGATCCGGGACAGCATTGAGAACCGTGCTGACGATGTGTGCAGAGCCAAAGAGGAACTGCGAACAACACCGGTCTATCCCCATTCTGCTGCCTATGCGTCCGAGCATGGGGAAATGGCACAGTACAACCTCTCATATCAGGCGAACAGCGCCTGTAAAGAAGCCATTGAGCAGACCATCAGCGCCCACTATGCAGAGAATCGGCTGGATACGGAGGCGGCGGTCAAAGATGTGCTGGAAAAGTTCGGGACGGAACGGGTACAGTTTATTCTTGCCAACACCATCCAGCACAAGAACCATGACGGGCGTATCTCTCAGGACAATAAAGCCTGGGCAAAAACTATTCCCATGCTGGAGGACAGCGACGCTTTCCGCCACGGTGCCTATCTGGTGGTAGATCGGGTCAATCCCGGTTTGACCGACCTGTTCACCAGACAGTTCCGAAAAGTCGCTCAAGAACAGCAGAAAAGCTCTGTCCTGCAAAAGCTCAAGCAGGAACCGCCTGCCCGCAAGCCTGTCGCCCCGAAAAAACGGGAGCTGGAGCGATGAGCAGCCCCAAGCGCAAGCGGGATGTGCCGGTTCTGTTTTGGGTATCCGCTGATGAAATGGAGTTGATTCAGCAGAAAATGGCACAGTTTGGGACAAAAAACCTGAGCGCCTATCTGCGGAAAATGGCTGTGGACGGCTATGTGGTGCAGCTGGATTTGCCGGAACTGAAAGAACTGGTATCCCTGCTGCGCCGAAGCAGCAACAACTTGAACCAGCTGACCCGCAAAGTGCATGAGACCGGGCGGGTTTATAATGCTGACTTGGAGGATATATCCCAGCGGCAGGAACAACTGTGGGAGGGTGTGAAGGAAATCCTTACCCAACTCTCCAAACTTTCATAACAGGGATAGATACTCCATTTGCGGAGGGAGGAACGGCGTTTCTTCGCCGCACCTTCCTCCGCTTTTTCTTTTTGTCTGTATCCTTGTCTTTTGCCTGTCCGTACCGGATAATATGAGTAGAATAAGAAGCGTAGCAAAGGAGTGAAAACAGATGCTGACCTTTGAAAAGGTGCTGGAGATTTTTGCGGATTACCTGACCGCAGACGAGACCATAGAAGTTTATATCAGCCGCCATGGATGTGTAAGAGTTGAATTTGACCAAGATTTTCACTATTGCTCTGGCGAGGTGTGCCATACTCCCAAGGAACTGTTCGACCTCTTAGCCGATGATTACCGGACTTATCTGGAGATTGAACTGACCAAAGGAAAACGGGAAGTGACGGAAGATGATGAGAGAGAAGCGGATGCCCTGTGCAAACGGCATCTGGAGCGTTGGAAGGAGGAACAGGAATGAAGATTTTGAAATGTCTGCTGATGATCGTAACTGCACCGGTCGTTTTGGTGTTGACGCTTTTTGTCTGGCTCTGCACGGGGCTGATCTACATATCCGGTCTGGTGCTTGGTCTACTAAGCACAGTAATTGCTCTGCTTGGCGTGGCTGTGCTGATTACCTATTCCCCGCAGAATGGTGTGATTTTGCTGGTTATGGCATTTTTGATTAGCCCGATGGGGCTGCCGCTGGCTGCGATCTGGCTGCTGGGAAAGGTGCAGAGTTTGAAATTTGCGATTATCACAAAGTCCTGCTGACTTTGAAGAACTGCTGAAGCTGTTGCAAGAGTATGGTTGTGAAGTCTCAAAGCGCGGAAAATCGTATCGACTGAAGCTCTCTGGTTGGGAGAAAGCCGCCCGCATGGATAGTCTGGGCGAAGGATATGGATTGGAAGATTTGCGGGCAGTTCTCTTAGGGAAGAAAGCACATACCCCGCGAAAGGAAAGCGTCACACAGGCAGAGCCGCCGAAGGTCAATCTGCTGGTGGACATTCAGGCAAAATTGCAGGCTGGAAAAGGTGCTGGCTATGCTCGATGGGCTAAAGTTTTTAATCTGAAACAAATGGCGCAGACCATGAATTACCTGTCAGAGAACAATCTGCTGGAGTATGCGGTTTTGGAAGAAAAGGCTGCGGCTGCACGGCACATCACAATGATCTTTCGGCGCAGATCAAAGCGGCTGAAAAGCGCATGGCAGAGATCGCTGTTCTGCGTACTCACATCGTAAATTATGCCAAGACCCGTGAGGTCTATGTGGCATACCGCAAGGCGGGTTACTCTAAGAAATTCCGGGAAGAACATGAGGAAGAAATTCTGCTCCACCAGGCTGCTAAGAATGCCTTTGATGAGATGGGAGTCAAGAAGCTTCCCACGGTCAAAGAGTTGCAGACGGAGTACGCGAAATTGCTGGAAGAAAAGAAAAAGACCTATGCCGAGTACCGGCGTTCCCGTGAGGAAATGCGGGAGCTTTTAACGGCAAAGGCAAATGTAGATCGAGTGCTGAAAATGGAGGTAGAACAGGATGTTGAAAAAGAAAAAGACCACGGCCAGCGGTAAGCTGGTCCTGGTCAAAAGCGTTCGCAGAACGCGCAGCCACAGAATGAAATTCTGTGTTCAAAGGGGCTTGGGGGCGCTGCCCTCAACAAGCAAGCGGAGAGGAAAATCACGGAGGGATTTTCTTCTCTGCGGGCCTGTGTGTATTAACACAGGCATTGCTTGCCCCTTTTTACCCGGAAATGAAAGGAGCCAGTGAGGAAACAGTCAAATTTCACTCACCGGCTCAATTCGTTTCAAATTTCTCGGATAGTTCTGTTAGTTCTTTCGCGGTCTCCTGCGTATGGTGCAAGAGGGTTTCACGCATTTCTGACGGACAGCTACAATAAAGCATCTTCATCTGATTGGCTCCCTCATCTTCTGGAGAAACATCTGGATTGATCAGAGAGTCCAGCGAGATCGGAAGCACCTTTGCCAATGCCTTCAAAATCAAATAGGACGGATTTATCTGTCCCTTTTCGATGCTGGCAATCTGCTTGACAGATACATGGCTCAGATCCGCAAGCTCCTGCTGTGTCAGGTCTTTTTTCTTTCGGGCTTCCCGCATTTTTTGCCCTAAGGCAGTCAAATCATCAATCGGCATAATCATTCACCTCAAGTATATTCTATCGTGCCGATTTGCACAAAGGAATAACCTTATTATGCTGGTCGATAGGCTTGATTATGCCGATTTTGAAATATAGAATACTTTCATTTGTGACCTTGATGGTCTATTTTGCTATTAAGAACTTTTCTTAAACTATGTTGCTTTTTGAAGTTCTGTATGTTATACTGTTATACACAACACCATAACAGCTAAAACACACGGAGGATGCAGTAATGAAACTAATTATTTCAAATGTATCTGGCGTCCCCATATATGAGCAGATTAAACAGCAGATCAAGGCGGCTATTTTATCTGGCGAGCTTCAAGCCGAAGAAACTTTGCCCTCCCTTAGAACACTTGCCAAAGACTTAAAGATCAGCGTCTTAACAGTGACAAAGGCATACACAGAATTAGAGCAAGAGGGCTTTGTCAAAAATGTGCAGGGGCGCGGATGTTTCGTAATGGGGTCTGGTTCAGAACTGATTAAGGAGCAGCTTATTTGCAAAGTAGAAAACAATCTCACTGAAGCAATAAAAGCTGCAAGAATGGCAAATCTATCCACAGAGGAATTACATCGCCTTTTGGACATTTTAACGGAGGTAAAAACAGATGACTAATTATTTAGAGGTAACAAATCTTTCAAAATCTTTTGATTCTTTTCAGCTTCACAATATCAGCTTTACTTTGCCAAAGGGATATATTATGGGCTTGATTGGCCCGAATGGTTCTGGCAAAACAACGACAATCAAACTGATTTTGAATATGCTCAAGCGCACCGGCGGCACAGTCAAAGTGATGGGGCTGGATAATATCACAGAAGAACAAAAAGTAAAATCAGAGCTGGGCGTTGTTTTCGATACAAATTATTTCAGTGATGATTGGAAAGTGTCGCAGGTTGAAAAATCCATTTCGGTATTTTATCCAAATTGGGACAGCCAGAAATTTGCGGATATGTTACGGAAATTTCACATTGCACCAACCAAAAAGGTAAAAGAACTTTCCAAAGGTATGCAGATGAAGTTAATGCTTGCCTGTGCGTTTTCATACGACGCCAAACTGCTGATCCTCGACGAGCCGACCAGTGGACTTGATCCGGTTTCCAGAGATGAACTTTTGAAAATTCTTTCAGAGTATATTGAAGATGGCGAACATAGTGTTTTGTTCTCCACCCATATCACAGGTGATTTGGAGCGTGCAGCCGATTATATTACCTACATCAGTTATGGCGAGCTGTACTTTACTGGCAGCAAAGATGATTTTGTAGATATGTTCCGCATTGTAAAAGGTGGAATTGAGGAACTGTCCGATGATCTGAAAAATAAGGCGGCTGGTATTCGTACATTCCCTACGGGATTTGAGGCACTGATGAAAACCGAAGATATTAGCGGTTTCCCTAACCTGACCATTGAGCCTGCCACCATTGATGAGATTGTAGTGTTTACAAGCAAGAAAGGTGACGATTATGAGTAATATTTTGAAATCCACAAAATTAGATGTTGCATTGGTAAAACCATATTTTAAGACAATTTGTTTCACCCTGCTTCTGCCGATTGTGTTTGCCGCAATCAATCGTTCTTTGCTGACAGGGGTATCATTTGCTATGTGCTTTATTGCCATGACTACGGGATATACCTTTTCCATCACAGAAAAAAACAGTATGGATCGTCTGTTTGGTATTTTACCTGTTCATAAAAGTGAGCTTGTGATCGGACGCTATGTTTTCGTCCTTGCAATGGGGCTTCTTTCCTTGATTATTTCTTTGATTGCACAGCCGCTTGTCTTGAAAATGCTGGGTGAAACAGTTGGCGTATTTGATATTGTAACTGCCGCTATTGCAGGAGTATTCTTATTTGCACTCTATACCGTGTTCCAGATTCCGGGATATTACAAGTACGGCTCAATCAAAGGACGGGTATTTATGTATATTCCAGTGGCCGGTTTTTTAGTGACTTTACTTCTTCTCTCTAAAATGCCAGCTATCGGGAACTCAATTATTTCAGTCGTTGAATCTTCTCCGATACTTCTCGTTTTCCTTGCGGTTTTTGCTATTGTCGTGATGTATGCGGTTTCAATCTTCTTGTCCATTCGGGTTATGAAGAAAAAGGAAATGTGAGGTGATTGTATGGATTTCACAATTTTGGCAGTTGTGCTTTTGATTGGTGTTGGCGTTCCTATCCGTAATAAACTCATACGGAAATATCGGGATAAAAAGAAACAAGAAGACAATAAGGATAAGCTGAAATAATATATAAACAGCACCAGGAGGAATATGAAAATATCTTCTTTGGTGCTGCTTTTTAATAGAGCTATAATTTGCTGATAGATTTTTTGAAAAAATCCGTCCGCTGTAACATTTCGCGGACATTTGCCTGTTATACTATCTGCAAAAAGCAAAGGAAGTGAGGATATGAAGCAGATTTTAATTGTCGAGGACGACAGTTTTTTGAATAAGATGTTGGCCTATAACCTGACCGCAGATGGCTACGGTGTGACTTCTGCCCTAAATGCCAGAACCGCAGCCGACGCTATCCGCCAGCGGGAATTTGATCTTGTGCTGCTGGACATTAACCTGCCAGATGGGAACGGTTTTGAGCTGTGCAAGCTGATCAAGCCCCAGCACCCGGACGCCATTGTAATTTTCCTGACTGCCAACGATCAGGAGAGCGACCAGATACGGGGCTATGAGGTGGGCGCGGTGGACTACATCACAAAGCCCTTTGTGATCGGGGCCTTGCAGCGGAAAATCAAAGCCATGTTCGCCATGCTGGAACACCACAAACCGGCCAAGGACATTTACGACGACGGGCGGTTGTTTCTGGACTTCTCGGAGCAGACGGCTTCCTTAAACGGCAAGCCCCTGACCCTATCCCCGATGGAGTACAAAATGCTGAACCTGTTCCGTAAAAATCCCCGGCAAGTGCTGACCCGTGGGCAGCTTTTGGAAAAGCTGTGGGATATAGACGAAAGGTTTGTGGACGAACACACCCTGACAACCTCCATCAGCCGGATTCGTAGCAAGATTGAAGCCGACGGCGGCGCGCCCTACATCAAGACCGTTTACGGCATGGGCTATCAATGGACGGGAGGCGAGGCAAAATGAAGTTTCAGAACCTCTCGGTAAAGCGGCTGTTTGGCCGGGTGGCAATAGGGCTTGTCCTCTCTATGTCCGGGATCACCATAGCCCTGTTTTTTGTGACAAAACAGACAGCGGTGCTGCTGACGGGCGGGGCGCTGCTGCTGTGCGCCCTTGTGGGGATTTTTGTACTGACGCAGGCGTTTGGAAAGCGGCTGTCGCAGTTTACCGCTGACTTGTGCCAGACCTTAGACCACATGATTGCCGGAAATGAAGCGCCCCAGCGCCCGGAGGACAGCGAAACCCAGCTTGCCAGAATCGGACACCGGCTGGCAAGGCTTTACCAGATCATGCAGGAGAATCGCCGCCGGGTGGACGAGGAACGGCAGGAGTTGCAGACCCTTGTATCGGATATTTCCCATCAGGTGAAAACGCCGGTAAGCAATCTGAAAATGGCGACGGACACGCTGCTGGAAAAGCCTATGACCGAGGCGGAGCGCACCGACTTTATCCGGGGAATCCGCAGCCAGACGGATAAGCTGGACTTTCTCTTTCAGGCTCTTGTGAAAACCTCCCGGCTGGAAACGGGCGTGATCCAGTTGGATAAGAAACCGGGCCGCCTCTTTGATACCGTGGCACAGGCCATGAGTGGGATCGTGTATGCAGCGGAGAAAAAGGAAATTGCCGTGTCCGTGGACTGCCCGGAGGATTTGACCGTTTCCCATGACAGCAAGTGGACATCGGAAGCCCTCTTTAACCTGCTGGACAATGCGGTGAAGTACACCCCGGCAGGCGGCAAAATCGCTGTGTCGGTGGTGCTGTGGGAAATGTATGTGGAGATCAAAGTGACCGACACTGGCAAGGGCATTTCCGAAAGCAATCAGGCCGCCATCTTCCGGCGCTTTTATCGTGAGGAAGAAGTACACGAACAGCAGGGCGTGGGCATTGGCCTGTATCTGGCCCGCGAGATCGTAACGCGGCAGGGCGGCTATATCAAAGTGGTTTCGGAGCCGGGCAAGGGTTCGGAATTTTCTATTATGCTGCCGACAAAATAGAACGCGGCGGACGGCCATTTCCGGCTGCCCGCCGTAAATTTTTTGAAATGTCCGAGCGTTGTAACATTTCACCCCGATTTTCAATGAAATTTTTTGTCCGCTGTAACATTTCGCGGACATTTGGGTTTTACAATAGCCTTATCAACAGGCAGAAAGCCTTGAAAGGAGTTTTGAGTATGAGCGTTTTGCAGACGATTGATCTGAAAAAGTATTACGGCACAGAGCCGAACATTACCCGCGCCCTTGACGGCGTGAACTTCTCCGTGGAGGACGGCGAATTTGTGGCCGTTGTGGGAACCTCCGGCAGCGGCAAGTCTACCCTGCTTCACATGATGGGAGGACTGGACACCCCCACCAGTGGAACCGTGATCGTCCGGGGCGAAGAACTGGCAAAGAAGAACGATGAACAGCTTACCATCTTCCGCCGCCGCAACATCGGCTTTATCTTCCAGAACTATAACCTTGTTCCCATCCTGAATGTGTATGAGAATATTGTACTGCCGGTGGAGCTGGACGGGGACACGGTGGATCAGAAGTTTTTGGACGAGATCGTTCACCTGCTGGGGCTGGAAGATAAACTGAAAAATATGCCGAACAATCTTTCTGGCGGACAGCAGCAGCGTGTGGCGATTGCCCGCGCCTGATTACCAAACCGGCTATCGTGCTGGCTGACGAGCCGACCGGCAACCTTGACAGCAAGACCAGTGCCGAGGTGCTGGGACTTATCAAGCGCACCAGTGCGGAGTTCCGGCAAACCGTAGTGATGATTACCCACAATGATGACATTGCCCGCCTTGCAGATTGGATTGTCCGCATTGAGGACGGCAAGATTGTGGAGTAAGGAGGTGGCAAGCTATGACATGGCCTTTTGAGAACGACACCAGTGCGATCACGAAAAAAATTGCTAAAAACGATATAGATAAAAACCGAGTTAAAAAAGTTTTCTCGCTTACTACGATAGTCTTTGCAACAGCACTACTCATGATGTTGGTTATGTTTGAAAGCGGATATGAAACTACAAAAGATAGAATGGCAGAAGGGCAACCACAAGTTGTTTTTTATGATCTTTCCCAGCAGCAAATCGAGTTGTTGTATTGGGAGGAAAATATCGAATCCATCAAAGTAACTGAAACAGAAAATGGATATGATGCTTCAATTACCATTGTTGATGCCACAAAAATGACGCAATATGGTTTTTCTTCTGCGGTCGATAATATATCTTCAAAATATGACATTCATCATGTAACAAGAAACGACTTATTCATGGATAGTTTGCCCAACGGAGGACTATTAAATCAGAAAAACATGGTTCTTATGGGGGTGGCAATCTTCATTATAATTGTGAGTGCTTTAGTAATTTACAATGTTTTCTATTTATCTGTTGTAAATCAGGTGCGGCAATTTGGGCAACTTCGTACTGTCGGAATGACACAGCAGCAAACAAAGAAAATCATGCGCTACGAAAGAAAATTTTTATGTAGAATTGGGGTTCCGATTGGTCTACTAATTGGTGGCCTTGCTGGATATTTGTTGCAACCTGATGGTTGGGATTGGATCGCTGCGGTAGTCTGGGGGATAATCATTAGTGTTATCATCAATTTCGTTGTAAAAGTATCGTTAAATAGACCTACAAAAATAGCCCTCAGCATTTCCCCGATCCTTTCCAGCAAATATATGATGGAACGCTTTGATTGTAAGGTTACTAACAAAGAAAAACGAAAATTATCTTCTTTGGGGCTGGCAATCATAAGCATAACATCACACTGGAAAAGCATTTTAGTTTCTGTGCTTTCTTTGGGCCTAAGCGGGCTTTTATTTGTCTTAGCTGCAACATATACCGCTTCCATTGATCCCGAATCTATTGTAAAAAAAGATGTCTACCAGTATGGACAATTTGTGATTGATACTACTGGTAAATACAGTGAGAAAGTTTCGGAAATTGAAAACTTCAAACAAAAGATAATGGAGCTTCCAAACATTAGCAATATAAAGCAAGTTGTTGAAACAGATATTAGTTGGGCAGGGAAAAATAGCACAGGCAAAGATCAACTTTCTATTATTACCGATAATGATTTTGCCTCTATTCAGCAATTCAGAGAATCAGGCGATTTGGATTATCAACAGCTTGTTCAATCTAACCAGATCGTTGCTGTAAATGGTGTAGAAGGTATTTCTAAAGGCGATACAGTAGAATTTACATTTGGGGATGGCACCCAAAAAACTTATACGGTGGGAGGCGTATTAGATGGTGATCTGTATTCAAATACAGCAATTTATGGCGGCTGGTTTTTAATGCCTGCTGAATTGATAACAGAAAATTCGGCTTCTTTTGATGTTTCTATCAGGTTGATCGTAAAGGCAAATGATACCGGATTGGAGCACACCATAATATCTTTAGAGAAATTAGTGGATATGTCAGATGGATTAACACTGACGACTATGCAGGAAGCGATTGCTTCAAAAGAAGCTACTATCAGGCAGGTAGGAATATCTATCATAGGAGTAACACTATTCTTGCTGCTTTTTAGTATCATCACTTTTGCAAACACAATTATTACAAATATGGCAACAAAAAAGCGAGAATACGCTATGCTTCAATCCATCGGTATGACTTGGAAACAAACAGGAAAAATGGCACTATGCGAAAGTTGTGTACTGGCTGTAGGGAGCCTGATACTTACTCTGATATTGGGAATTATTTTAGGGCAGATATTGATAAAAGGCTTGATAAGTGCAGGGATTTTCTATTTGTCATATACATTTCCATTAACATTGTTTACTGTATATTGCATTGTGGTAGTTCTGATTATTTTGACGATTACTATTTCCGCTTTTTACAGTTTACAAAAAACTCCGTTGGTTGAGAGATTACGGATTGTAGACTAATGAAGTAGACCCGACTAATATAAAAATGTCCGAGCATCGTAACATTTCACCCCGATTTTCATTGAAATTTCTTAGTCGCTGTAACATTTTGCGGACATTTGGGTTTTACAATACCCTTATCAACAAAGGCAAGGAGGCGACGCAATGGAATTGACTCCGACATTGATTTTGAATCTGGCGCTGCTGATCGTCCCGCCCGTTACCCTTGTGCTGGTGTTCTGGCAATGGCTGGCCCGGCACATCCGCTGGGTGGTTGCCTTGACTGCTCTCTGTGATGTTCTCCTGTTTTGGGATGAATTGTTCTACTATGAGAGCTTCGGCCTGTTCGCTGTGCTGATTCTGGTGCAGTTGGTGGCCACCGGCGCAGCAGCGTTCCGCTTTTACTACAAACAAAGAAAAGGTTGAACAGAAAATAGGTATCATCAATCAAAAATATCATTGGAGGTAACTTATGGAAAAAGAAACAATGGGAACTGTAATTTCAGTTACAAAACAATGGTGGTTAAAAGTGAATCGTAAACCTGTCCGCGCTCACGCTATGGATGGCGCAGCCTTTCCGCATACTATCAATGTCAAATATACGATAGACGGAAAAGATTACATCTGCCGAAAATGGATTGGCGCAGGAAACAAAGTCCCTGACAAGGGAACAACGATTAACGTTACCTATTGTGAAGATAAGCCATCGAAAGCAAGAATTGAACTCTAATTCAAATTGACTGACTAACATGGTATGTTTTGACCTTTGCGGCATGAAACATACCTACATATCAAAACATCTGCCTCCACAGCGGGGAAAAGAAAAAAACCGCTGACGGGCAGAGAATTTCGTGCGCTTTCCTGTATCACTGACGGATACGGCGGTTTTGAGTAGATCAAGGCCGCCGTTTCTTTTTGCTTCGAGGACTTTAGCATTGTGTAAGGCACGGCGGTACACAGGAGGATACCGCCATGTCAATTTTCGTCATTCGCAATAGCCATGAGCTGCATCAAGTAAAAAAAGCCTTGCTCCTCCTCCGGGAGAGTATGACTATCTATCAGTATTATCATTCCATCTAAATCAGCAGAATAATAGGTGTTTTTGCTACGCCAGTTTCCCATTGCGGGGAGCTGGCGCTTTTTGCTGTCGATTTTTCGGGAAAGCTCCCGAAGTATGTCGTTGCCGATCTCCGCCTCCTTTCGATTCACTCGACAATCGCCCGTGAATCGAAATGGAGGTATATAATGAAAAAAGTCAATCTTAGGGACTTATATCCCGATGTTTACAAAAATGATCACTTTGTAGAAGTAACAGAAGATGTGCTGGAGGCGATCCGTGCCACCGAGCGTGCAGAAGCTGCCTATGACCGGAGAATGTATCGCTATAAGGCGCATTACTCTCTGGACAGCGACAACGGCATTGAAAATGCGGTCCTGATGAAGCCCCAGACGCCGGAAATGTTCCTGGAGGAAAAACAGCTGCGGGAACAACTCTACACCGCAGTAATGGCTCTGCCGGAGAAACAGGCCAAGCGGATTTATGCCCGGTATTATCTGGGTATGAGAGTAGGAGAGATCGCCGCAGCAGAGGGTGTAGACCCAAGCCGTGTCCGGGACAGCATCCGGCGCGGTTTGAAACAGCTGGCAAAATATTTTTGATAAAATTTCGTTTGAAGCGCCTGTTTTTTGCTTTTTTTGTCAGAGTTAATAGAAGGACAAGTTTTTCCCCTTCAACAGCACTTTGACAATTTCATAGACAGCATAACAGGTACATAACCCGTGTACGAGCGAGTGTGGAACGCCGCGAAGATGGAGCAGCCAGGGAGGTGATGAACAACGCTGTTTCGGAGCGATCTACGATTTCACAAAACGGATGGTGGCAGATCCGGCGCGAGGACCGCACGGGGGCTTAAAGATACTTCCTCACGGCCTCCTAAAGACTTGGGGGGAACCCTGCGGCGCACGAGTAAAACGACGCTGCGGAGTTATGACAACCGCGCCAGCGGAGACCTGCTATGTTCCCAGCGTCAGGGTTGCGTGGCAAATGTGACGAGAATTGAATCATATTAAAATAGGAAGCGATTACTTTCTTTGTTGGTCGTTTTCTACTCAAAATCAGATACCATGCGCTGGCAGTTTCGGCTGCCAGCGTATTCATGTGATTTTGAAAGCACGATGATAACCTTGACAGATTGGAGGGAATATGGTCTATGGAAAAACTCATTACACGAAAAGAAGCGGCTGAAATCTTAGGAATCAGCATCGCAACGCTGGATGCCGCCCGTAACAACGGCTTGATCTCTTATGTGCAGTATGTTCAGAATGGCTGTGTGTATTTTACTGCGGCGGGTCTCCAGGAGTATATCGCAAAATGTACGCACAGGGCAAAGCCTGTTGAGAGAAGCACAACTTACCGTAAGCCTCGAAGCGGAAGATCGTGAGCCAGTCCGTATCCTTGATGGAATCAGAGATGTTTGATAAAACAAAGGTACAGCGCTGGAGATCTTTTTTAGGAGGTGGAGGAATTGGCAAATAGAAAAATAATGCTTCCTCAATATGGCACAGTTATGAAAAGAGGTGTCCTATATTATAGGACCAGAATCAAAGATGCGAATGGAAAGCTCGTAGCTCTCTACGCAAAAACACCTGAAGAACTATATAACAAAGAAACGCTTGCGTTGGAACAGATTGAGAATGCTACTTTTCATCGGAAAACGCCCACAGTTGCAGAGTATTGTGAAAAGTGGCTGCTGATGCAGTCGGTTCATGTACGAGCTACTACTTTGACGGATTACACCTCAAAGGTCAGGCGGCATATTATAGCGGAATTGGGAGATAAACGGATGGGCGAGGTTAGCTGGATGATATTCAGCTTGCCCTTGTTCCAGTTTCCAAGAAATCTACATCGGTTTATAAATCTGTGGTAATCCTTTACAAGTCTATCTTTCGCGCAGCGATGGAAAGCAGGATTATTGACCATAACCCAACGATTTATCTGACAACAAAAGGTGGCGGTGTTCCTCAAGAGGATCGTCAGGCTTTGACAGATGAACAGGTGGAGCGCCTTTTGGATGCTATCCGAGATTTGCCGCCTTATGTCTTTGTCATGATCGGTTTGTACGCGGGTCTACGCCGGGAAGAAATTCTTGCTCTGCAATGGGATTCAGTATATCTGGATACGGATACTCCATATCTGACGGTAAGGCGAGCATGGCATACAGAACACAACAGACCGGTGATCTCAGATGAATTGAAAACCAAGGCTGCGGGGAGAAATATCCCCCTCCCTGTTTGTTTGGCCGAGTGCTTGAAAGCAGCAAAGGAAACTTCGACTTCGGAATATGTAGTTTCAAACCGGGATGGCGAACCGTTGTCCTACACGCAGTTTAAGCGGCTGTGGCAGTATATTGTTACGAGGACGGTCAAGGAGCGGAGCTATTATCGGTATGAAGATGGAAAAAGAGTAAAGCATACTGTCACACCTGTCTTGGGAGAAAAGGCCGCTCATAACGGAAAAGTGGTTTACAGCCTGGACTTTGAGGTAACACCCCATCAGCTGCGGCATACTTACATCACCAACCTTATTCATGCGTCGGTAGATCCCAAAACGGTTCAATACTTGGCAGGCCATGAAAGCAGCAAGATTACCATGGACATTTATGCGAAGGTTAAGTACAACCGACCAGATGAGCTGGTCAGATCAATGAGCTGCGCGTTTGCAAGCTGGGACGCAGCACAGTAATAATAAAATAGGAAGTAAAGCAGGAGCGAGGCAAGGATGTCTCGCTCTTTGTTTTGCATCAGCCGTATCTTTGATTAAATCGAGGCTTTCTGATAAAAAGAGAGTGTAGATACGGAGACTACACATTATCAAGAAAGGACGATCAAAGATGGCAAAAAAGAAAGCACAGATCCCGAAGTATGGGACCATTACATTGAAAGGAATCCAGTATTACAGAACCAGGATTACGGATGCAGATGGCAAAGAGTTGAGTTTGTATGCCGCTACTTGTGAAGAATTGTATGAGAAGCAGTTAGAGGCCCGGAAGCAGGTGGAAGAGATTATCTTTCACCGGCAGCACCCGACAGTAGCCGAGTATGGCGAGAAGTGGCTGCTGATGCAGTCGGCAAAGGTGTCTGCGTCTACACTCAGAGGTTATACGAGGGATATGACAAACTATATCATCAAACCCCTGGGAGAGATGTATATGGAAGAAGTGACTGCTGACGATATTCGGCTGGCTCTTGTTCCATTGTCAAAGAAATCAGAAGGCTTATACAATAAGGTCAATATGCTGCTCAAGTGCATTTTTTATACGGCAGAGCGAAACCAAATTCTTGAACACAACCCCTGTGCAGGAATATCCGGTAAAGGCGGAAAACCGACAAAAAAGAAGGAGGCATTGACAGATCAGCAGGTAGCCGTGCTTCTGGATACAGTCAAGGGGCTTCCTCCATATTTGTTTATTATGCTCGGTTTGTATTCCGGTCTGCGTCGGGAAGAAATTCTTGCACTGCAATGGGATTGTGTATTTCTGGACGAGGATACACCTTATCTATCGGTAAGGCGGGCTTGGCGTACAGAGCATAACAGACCCGTGATTTCTACGGTGCTAAAAACTCCGGCAGCAAAAAGGGATATTCCGATACCGAAGTGTTTGGTGGATTGTCTGAGAGAAGCGAAAGAAAATTCCATATCAGATTATGTGATCGCTGACAGCAAAGGAGAGCCGCTGGCTGCTTCGCAGTTTCAAAGAGTGTGGCAGTATGTAGTTGTCCGCTCCACCAAGCCCCGAAACTATTATAAGTATGTAAATGGGGAGAGTATCAAATATACGGTTACTCCAACGCTGGGTATGACCCAGAAGAATCAACCCAAAATCAAATATACGCTGGACTTCGATGTGACACCCCATCAGCTACGGCACACTTACATCACCAATCTTCTCTATGCGGGCGTTGATCCAAAGACAGTACAATACCTTGCCGGACATGAAAACAGCAAAACAACTATGGACATTTATGCAAAAGTGAAGTACAATAAACCAGAGGAGTTGTTTGGGGTAGTAAATGGTGCGTTTCATCAGCCTGTCGCTGAATGAAAAAAGGCCGTTTTTTATGGTCCGCACACCGGATAACTGAGAGGCAGAAAGCCGGAAAAGCCCGGAATATCAAGGGAAAACAGCTCAAAAACTCGCGCAATACGGTCTCAAAGCAGCTCGTCGCGCTCCGCAGTTCAGCAAGCGATAATCGACTGCTCAGGCTATATCAAAATGGTTCAAAAAGCCCGGAAAATCAAGGATTAATAGTGACAAGTAACTATTTTGTCGCAGAGAACGGTGTGACCCGAAGGTCACGCCGTTTTTCTGTGTTCATAGGTTGTTTGCGTGATGATAGGCTCGGAAATAACGGGAATATCTACATCGTCCACGAAGTTGAAGAAAATCTTCACTTTCTGCTTGCGCTTGCCGCTGGATTTGTCCGGGGCATAGACGATGATTTTCTTGATATACTCGTTCACGATGGTCTGTGTCAGCTCCTCCACATCCACATATTTCTGTGTCAGGGCGATAAAGGCATCCAGACCGTCGTTCATTTCTTCCCGCTGTTCCACCCATTCTTCGATAACTTCAATTTCGAGCTTTAACCGTTCCTGCTCCGCTTCATAGTCCGCAGACATCTTTCTGTATCTGTCCTGATTGAGATTTCCAAGAACATAGTCCTCGTACAGCCGGGCGATGATGACATCCAGATCGGCAAGGCGTTTCTTTGCCTGTTCCAGCTTCTTTTTGTCATCCCGGATGCTGCGCTCCTGGTCAGTCCTGCGGCATTGCAGCCATTCCTCCTGAAAACCGTCCACATCGCTTCGGATATACTCATTGACTGCCCGGATGCGTTCCAGAACGATTTCACGAAGCACATCTTCCCGGATATAGTGGGCAGTACAAGTACCACGGTTGCTCTTGTAGTTGTTGCAGACGTAGTGATCCTGCTTGCCCTCAAAGCTTTTGCTTGTGGCAAAGTGGAGCTTGCCGCCGCAATCGGCACAAAACAGAAGCCCGGAGAACAATCCCTGCCGTTCCGCTTTTGCGGGGCGGCGTTTGTTTTTCCTCAGTTCCTGCACCCTGTCAAACTGTGCCTGAGATACAATCGCTTCCTGTGTGTCCGGCAGATAAAACATATTCTCCGGCTCATTGGGAATCCGCTTTTTCAGCTTGTAGGACTTGGAATAAGTCTTGAAGTTGCAGGTACAGCCTGTGTACTCCTGCCGTTCCAAAATCCCTGCAATGGACTGGTTGCCCCAGTGGTACGGTCTTTCCGGCATCGGCTTTTTCTTTCGCTTGGCATAGAGTGCCTTTGCGGTCATAATCTGCTTTTCTTCCAGAATCCTTGCAATCTGCTCCGGGCCTTTGCCGTCAATGCAAAGGTCGAAGATGAGCTTGACTACCGGAGCCGCTTCTTCATCCAGAATCCAGTGATCCTTGTCCTCCGGGTCACAGCGGTATCCGTAGGGCGGTTTGCCCATGTGCTTCCCACTGGTTCCTCTCTGCCGCAAACTGACACGGACTTTCTTGCTGGTATCACGGGGATACCACTCGTTGAACAGATTACGGATTGCGGCGAAGCCTCGCTGTCTCCCCGGTTGCTGTCTACGCCATCATTTATAGCGATAAAGCGGACATCATAACTCGGAAAGATAATATCCGTATATTGTCCAACAGTCAGATAGTCACGACCAAAGCGGCTGAGGTCTTTGACCAGCCAGCAGCCCACAAGCCCCTGCTTGACAAGCTCAAAGCCTTCCTGCACACCGGGACGATTGAAGTTCGTCCCCGTATAACCGTCATCCACCAGAATTTTCAGGTTTGTATACCCGTGGTCACGGGCATATCGGGTTAAATACTCTCTCTGATTTGCGATACTGTTACTCTCGCCTTCCTGGGCATCCTCGTTGCTCAGACGGCAATAGAGAATGGTAATTTTCTGCTGATCCAACATAATATCCTCCTTCGGTGGTTGGTCAGCCGACAGTACCGTTGTGCATATTGGAATTATATCATGCTTTTGTGTCGCAGTCATTAACAAATCACCCCCTTGTCAGAAAAAATGAGCCGTTTTACCTTGTCGGTAAGTGGCTCATTTCCATCACACTCCGTTTCAATCACATACCATGTGTTTCCGATCTTGCACTCAATGGTTTTGCAGAAAGAGGACTGTGCCGCTTCCCAACGCTTGCGGCATTCTTCCAGAAAATCAATAGGCGGCTCAAAAATCGGATCGAAGCAGGAGCAAATATCAATATAGCCGATGGCATCGTTGATTTCTTCCATCGGGGCATCTTCCATAATCATCTTGTTAATTTCATCTACGGTTTTCTTCATAGGCAAATAGTTCCTTTCTTAAATTTCCATGTCCTGTCCACGATTGCGGGCAGGGTGTTTGTGTTCATACAGTTCCTTTCCCCTGGCGAGGATGGCATTGATAAAAGCCCAGACCTTTTCAGATGCAATCTCAATCGCATCCAGGAAAGGCTGGGCTTTTTGTTTCAGCTCCTCATAGTCTTTGTTCAGTTTTTCAAAACGGTCTTTCCATATCTTTGCGTTTTTATCTGCCTGCTCGAATTTCTGCTTGTATTTCAGCTTCTCAGACTTTTCCGCAAAGCTGCTGACCGCATAATCCTTTAGCGTGCGGCACTCATCCGCCGTCATGGTAACATTTCCCGTAATGGGATTTTTCTTGCCCATCGACTCAATCTCATGTGCAGTCATAGCAACAGACTTAGCAGCCTGAGTTTCCTTTTTCAGAGCTTCCAGTTTCTTTTTCTGCTTCTCCGTGGCAGCTTTGGCATCCGCTAAGCTCTGCTCGGCCTGTGCCACCTGTCCGGTCACAGCTTCCAAACGCTGCTGTTCGGCCTGTACCTTGAACTGTGTCACCGTCAGATGTTCTTCGGTGCTGCCACATTCTCCACGCTCTACATCGGTATAACCAGCGTTTCGCATGAAATTGAAAAAGTCATCCTGCAGCACACTGTAGGACGACTTCAAAATCTTTTTCCCTTTTGCGTTCAACATAGGATTTCCGTTTTCATCAAGAACGGGTTTGGATTCCCACTTCTTACTGCGGCTGACCTGTGTGATCGTTTCCTTTACCGTTCCCCGGAGGGATTCATCCTTGCATCGCTTCGACCACAGGATTTGTTTCTCCACCACCGGGATATAAACCACATGAAGGTGATAGTGGTACACATCCTCACCCAGAGCTTCCGACATTGCCCGGTTGCGCTCGTCGGCATGCATTACAGCGGAGAGGATATACTGCTCACCGCCCACGATCTCCACGGCGGCTTTATAGGCATCGGCATAAAACTGTTTTGCAAACTCATAGCCGCCGTGGTTGTAGAAATAAGCGGAGTTCACATCGAAAACCAACTCGCCATATTTGACGGCATCCGGTTTCAGCCCTCTGGTGGAGATGATCTTGTCCTGCTCCATCTGCTCAAACATTTTTACATAATCGTCAGTGGGAGACTTGAAGTGAACATTCAGCGCAGTACGTTCCGGCACGATGTCCACATTGGAATAACGGTCTTTTTCACGCTCATTGTGTTCCTGTACTTTTGTCACATCATCCGGAGTTTCCAAGTCCTGATTTCTGGCTAAGGTACGATCAATTCCATCATTTCTTGCCATAGATTTTTGTCCTTTCTTTAAGATTTGCAGACAGCGGAGGGCTGAGGAACGGCACTTTTTCAAAGTGTAATAACCCACTATTACACTTTCATCCATGCTGGCTACAAAGTGCCGTGGGCTCTCCGAGGGCTCTCCCGAGGGGGAATGCGGTCACTGCGGTGACCTCTGCTGACCAAGGCAAAATGTCTGCGCCTTTTACCTTGGTCAGCCCGTCTGCATGAAGCTGTTCTGCGGAACATTTCTTGCAGACGATGGCAGCGAAAACCGTATCTTTCACTGCCTGTCCATGGGCAGCACTGCGGTGCGCCTATGGGGACGGGAGATGCGGAGGGCTGTTGCCGGGGTATCACTTCTCCCGTCTTTTCTGCCATACGATGTCGTAACCAAGCACAGCGGCAAGCTCCAATACTTCCTTGTATCGTATACTTTCCCGCTGTAATTTTGCGGACAGGTTGGAAACGCTGTCGCTCCATCCGTACTCGTCCGAGAGCAGGTCAACAACTTCCTGCATGGTCATCCCGGCACGGATGATCTGTGCCTTTATTTCGTTGCGTATATTCATATTGATAAAATCCTCCATAATTCAGTTCATGTGTCGGTGCAACCTCTGCGCTCCAAGGTGGAGTGGATGCACCGAACAGTGAAAAATCTGCAATCTCCGAAATCCGTTCAGAATTTCGCTTGTGATGTCCTGTCCATATATGACCATATCCCACTTTGCCGTTTTGTGTGGTTTGGTCTGGAACAGTGAAAACACCCATTGTTCCGTGAACAGGGTACACGGTTCAGAGAAGCACGATTTCGTGAAATAGTTTCGTCCTGCGGTCAAAAACTTTGCTGTTTCCATTACCATTGATTTTTAATGCCCGAAAACAGGTCAGCTTTGAAAGCTGCTGTTTCCTATAACGGAAGAAAACAGGGGTAAATGCTGCGTACATACGTACAGAGCATGACTGGCAAAATCAATCCCGCCAGTCCTCCGGTACGTACGTACACGGCGAAACATCGTAAAATCCATTTATATGAGGTCTTGCCACAGCTTCCACGCCCATAAAGCCCCACACCCGCCGTCCGGCAGAGTTGGTGATGTTGTTGCAATGCTCCAGATTGAATCTCCCGGCATTGGCAATCATGGCATCGCTGAAGCTACGGGCTTTCAGCGGTGCAAGGGAGTTTTCCTCACACCACATCCGGTAGATTTCATAGAAATCCTTAGAGCTGATGGAAGCATCCGCTTTCAATCGGATGTATCCCTCCGACTCCATGAAATCAAAGATATTGTTGTTGTCACGCTTGACCGCTTCCCGGTTTTTCTGGATACGGTCACTCTCCGTAACTTAAAGTTGTTGGCAACAAGCCGCTGTAAGCCTTCAAATGCCCACAGGAAGATACCCTCGGCTTCAGCTTTCATCTTCTCTGCAAGGTCAGGATCATCGGCTCTGTCCATGGGCTTTTCTTTGGTGGTCAGCACAAGCTGTCTGCGGTAAAAACCATCGCTGCGATCATATAGGCTTGCAGATCACCATTGCTGAATGCCAGCAACCGGGCAAACATCCAGCCCTGATAACTCTGCTTGCCCTTGCGTTCCAAGTCCATTTTGCCCTGTGCAGTCACGATGGATTTTACATAGTTGGTCTGACGCAGAGCTTCCATCCGCATATCATCATCCACGCACAGCAGGATGTGTTCCAGATCGGCACGGGCAAAACGGTTTTCAGAAATCTTCCCGATGCTGCCGTCTTTCATATTCGTGCCGAAGATGGTGGACAGCACCGCACCGATTTGAGATTTACCCTCGCCACCGTTGCCTTTAATCACCATCATGCGCTGCCCCTTGTTGGAGGGAATCAGGCAATAGCCGATAAACTCCTGCAAAGTTGGAATGTCCTCGGCGTAAAGCAACCCATCCAGAAAGTTCAGCCAGATCACCGGTGCAGGAGCATCGGGATTATAGCCGACAGGCAGACGGCTTCGCACGATAGCCGGTCTGCCTTCGGTGAAAGTGCCGTTCAAGAGCAGCGTACCGTTGGCAACATGGATGCGATCCTGCTCCGGAGGGAAGTCAGACACCTGCGCTTCCAGTTTCAGCACTTCCAGAATGTTGGTGATCTTCCGTGGGATGTTGTTCACGGCACAAAATTTCAGCTTGTCGTAAATCTCCCCACGCAGAGGAAGGTCATCCGTCACTCGACCATCGGGCGTGAAAAAAGCTCCGTTTGCGAAGATGATTCTGCGCTCATGCAGAAATTCTTCACAAAACAGAGCTTCGTTGATGTTCTGCCCGTCAAACCAGACAGGAAAATTCATATTAGGCGTTTTCCGGTTCTTCGCCACGGTGCGCCACCTCCTTTTTCTTTCGTGCGGTATACTCTTGCAGAAAAGCAATTTTGTCGTCCTGCATCAGCTTGTCCACCAATGCCACCCGTTCTTCCAGATCACCCACCGTCAGCACATCTGCCATATATTCGATATAGCAGTGCATCTGGCAGGCTTCCACAAAACGGTCATCCAGAGCATCTTCCGGTGTCTTGGGTGCGTATCGTATTTTCCAATCTTCCAGCAGATGCAGATAATCCGTCAGCACCCGGAAACACAGCATTTCATTCTCCCGGAACTGACGGATATAGGGACGCTTTGGCTTGACCATAGCTGCGGCAGTGGGCGGTTTCGGGTCAAGCCCGAAGTCCGCAGCCAGCTTTTGCGCTGCTTCATAACTGCTCAGATCGAACAGTCTTGCCACAAGGTCGATTACATCCCCCTTGGCTCCGCAGCCGAAGCAGAAGAAATAATCCTCGTTCAGCTTCAAGCTCGGATGCCTGTCGTTGTGGAACGGGCAGCAAGCCATACCATTGCGGTTGACATTCAGCCCGTAGTGTTTTGCGGCTTGCTTTACGCTGATTGCCGCCTTGATGATTTCATAGATTGTCATAGAAAAACCTCCGTTCATAGTATTTAGAAAGCACGAAACACCCGCCGTGATTGGCAGGGGTTTGGCTCCTTCTACTATGGTTATGCCGGATTTTTCAAAAAACAGGCTAATCGGAGGACAACCCCGTTTCAAAAAACAGGACAACTTATGGATAGATGTAGATTTCTTTACATTAGCATGATAGAATTAAGAAAATGAAAAAACAGGACAGGAGGGGCAAGCATGAACCAAGAACTGATGACATTGGATTTTTGGCAGGATACGGTCATATATGAGGGAAAAACACTTCCTGTCGGCGCTCTTGCCTGTGATGCGCTGAATGTCCCTGCGGATACCATCGCAAAGATGAACGAGCAATGCGAGAAAATCAATCTGCTGCTTGGAATATTAAACGCCGGACAGGATGCTTCTGCACTCTGTCCTATTGCAACGGAAGCTGCTCTGACGATGCTTGATATTCTCAGTCAAACACCGCCGTTCTCCTATATGAATATCTCAAAGCACAGAGAACGGATTGAAAAAGTCTTTACTGTGGACAATGCGCTGAAATATGTGGAGTTTGCCATAAAAGCCGCAACCAATTCTTTGCAATTTGAAGAAATCCAGAACTTTGCCGATGCGATGATGCTCCAACGCTATACCGCAGTTTTCGGGCATCTGGCATACTCCCTTGGGGAATACCAAACGGCCATGCTTGATTTTGCAGAAAAATCAGACGGCAATGAAGCAGAACGCACCGCAGAGGGTTTTGCAAAAATGTTCGGCGACTATTTTCCGCCGGAGTTCTCTATCACGGAGGGCAATGCCTGGATGTCTACTTTGAATAATTCCGTTCAGTATATATCGGTCATCCGTCCCGGCGAAAAAGTTGCGAAGCTGGTCAAGCGGATGCACTATGTATCCTTTGTAGGGATGTTCCGGTCTGATCTTTTTGAGGGCTTATGTGTTGGTCATGCCCCGAAAAAATGCAAAATCTGCGGCAAGTGGTTCCTCACCACCAACGCAAGGCACACCAAATACTGCGGCGGCTATGCACCGGGGGACAAGCTGCACCGCACTTGCCGACAGATCGGCAACCTGAAAGGCAGAGAACAACGGGAGCTTGCGGACGATCATCCGGTGAAACAGATTTATGAGAAACGGCTGAACACCATAAACCGCTATGTGAAGCGTGGTACTCTGGACGCTGATCTTGCAGAGGTTATGAAAAAGCTGGCAAAGGATAAAATGCTTCGAGCGCTGAGCAATGTCGCTTATGCCAAAGGTGATTACGAAAAAGAGATGGGACAGGCTGCTTTGAAGAAAGAAGCAAAATTACGGACGAAATGAGGAATATGTAATGGCACAGAAATATGATTTAACTGATATTGGGAATGCGCTTAGCCGGGTTATGGACAATCCTATGACCAAAATAATCCGTTCTGGCTCTATTGGTGTGTTGGGCGTAGTAAACCCAGTTGCGGGAATTGTAGGCGGAATAGGAAATGATCTTCTATCTGAATACAATACCTTCAAACTCGGCCATCTACTGAACGGTCTTGCATCTGGCTTTAATCTCGAAAGAAGATTGAACGAGCTTTACAACTATGTAAACTCCAGCCCGGAAAAGGCTATTATCGTAGCCAATCTGTTCAAACAAACCGTAAATGCAGAATGCCCAAAGGTTTGCGTTATTTATGGTCTAATTCTTGCAAACCATTTAGAAACACTTACAGAATTCACGCACGAAGAATTGATTGTCTGTAAAGCTTTGGAAAACGCTACGGATTATGATCTGAAGAATTTCAAAGAAATAATGGAGAACTATCTTAAGCCAACATCAAATGGAAGAAGAATTGTATTTCCAAAAGACTTTGCAGATATTGCTGCTTTCACCACCACATGCGATTGGTGTGTATATTATAGAATCTTTGTTTCTCGCACAGCAGAGTGGGGTGAAATGGAAGAAGGCATTTTGGATATGAGCACGTACTATTACGAGGCAAATCCTGCATCTGTTCTTCTGGATAATATAAATGCTGCAAGACAAACTTGGAATTATGGTTAATTATTCCCGCTGATTACTTAGAAGGGAGGTGCGCTATGCTAAATGATTTTTCGTGGAACATGACCGGATACATACCGAAGCACCAAGTTAATCCACACGGTGACGGCATCATCCCCTATGTGGCAGAGCGCATCTTCCAACTGGAACCGGAACCGCCAGCGGTGGACAGTCTGAATGAATATATCCTGTCTGCTTTGCGGGAAAAGAATTTGCTATATTTTTCGTTCTTTCTGCACCACTACGAAACGCAGCTCAACAAGCGCATCAAAGGCTTTCTCAGTGTGGACGGCGGCAATCTGTACGACACAGACCGATTTATCGATATAAAGATCTCCTGCCGGGAGCAAATGCTCCAAAAGCTGATGGACTATGATCCTGCCAAGGGTGCGGAGTATGCTACATACATCTATCCGTTCATCTGGGATTCTATGCTCCGTTTCCGCATGGGCGAAGAAAAATGGTCGGTATCCTCTCTGACCAATTACAAAATGGTGCGATCAATGGCGTGGCTGTACCATAACACCAAAGATGCGGTCAACCAGTTTTCCAACATCATGTCGGAATGGTACGCAAAGGACATCAGCAAGAAAGTGAAAACGGGCATTAAGACCAAAGGCATGAGTGGAAAGCCGATAGTCACCGAAGCCCCTTACGGCTATGTCAAAGACCCGGACAACAAGGATTTTTGGATAATCGACGAGGAAGCCGCCGAGGTTGTCCGTTTGATTTTCCGTCTGTTTATCG
>NZ_QUED01000021.1:0-68230 GCF_003477865.1 Blautia sp. AF34-10 | reverse complement strand
GGAATTGGTTCCATAGCAGATCCATTTTCAGAAAGCAATGAAAACCAGACAGAAGATGATGAGTATAACAAACTTTTGAAAATTGATGATACTGGAATGATGGGATATATTGATATCCCAAAGCTTGATGTTGTTCTTCCGGTTTATCATGGAACATCCGAAAAAGTACTGCAGTCAGGTGTAGGACATCTGAAAAACACCTCGCTTCCGGTAGGCGGTGAGAGCTGTCATGCGGTATTATCCGGACACCGTGGACTTGCAAATGCCAAGATATTCACCGACCTGAACAAGATGGAGGTTGGAGATGTATTTTATATTAAAGTTCTTCATCATACCTTTGCCTATCAGGTGGATCAGATTCTGACAGTATTGCCATCAGATACAGATTCTTTACAGATTGAAAAGGGCAAGGATTATGTAACACTGGTCACATGCACTCCTTATGCAGTTAACACGCACAGACTGCTTGTACGTGGCACTAGAATTCCGTATGAAGAGGCACAGAAGATAGATGAGGAAGTTGGTCTTCAGCGCACAATCCCATTCAATGTGATTCTATTGATTGTTGGAATTGTTGCTTTCATCATCATATGGGTGAGCATTAAGTTACATAAACGCAGGAAGGAGAAAAAACATGAGCAGAATAAGTAAACGTAAGCGAATATATATGTGTATGGCCAGTGTGATGTGTATGCTTTTACTCCTCATTCCGTTACCTGTGTCTGCGAATGATCTGGGAAGTATATTATTAAAAGCAACTGTTGAAGATGAGACCACGGTATATAAGCTAAGTAATACTGAATTTACGATGTATCAGGTTGGAACATATAAAAACAATTCATGGGCATTAGTGAGTGAGTTTGCAAAGTCTGGAGTCATATTTGATTTTGATGATTCTTCCGCTCAGGCAGAAGCTGCAAAAAAACTGGAAAAATATGTACAGGATAACAACATCAAAGGAATGTCCGGAAAGACCAACTCAGACGGAGAAGTTATGTACAGAGATCTGGAAAAAGGAGTGTATCTTTTTGTCCAGACACAAAAAACACAAATTAGCAATCAAGTATATCAAAGCGAACCTTTTATCATAACAGTTCCAGGTAATTATGATGGTCAGATAATTTGGAATGTAACGGCAGAACCTAAATTTAAAAATGAATCGATACCACCAATTACCACGAATACGCCACCAGTTTCAGAAGAACCATCGGGTGATAATAGCAGTCGCACTCCAAATGTAAAAACGGGAGATGATACGAATGTAATTATGTGGCTTTCCTTAATGGGAATATCCTTAATCATATTTAGTATATGTAAAAGAAAAGTCCATAAATAATATGAGGAGATCAGGGAATCCCGTTCTTTTCGTTTAGTTACTCAACTGGCATAAGCCAAAGGTAAATATCTCCGGAGGTGCACCGTATGGTGTCACCTGGGAGGAAATAGATCTGAAACCTTGGGAGGAGTTGGAAAAGAATAATTGAGTTGTCAGTGCAATCTTATTTATCTCTCGTGACAGAAATAGGTTCCCGTTTTACTGGAAGTAAGTCTGAACTGATCTCAGGAGCATAGAGTAGTGCTGTAAGATTCTGTCTAATGATATCCAGTGTCTTCTGCTTTTTTTGCAATTCCTGCTTTTCCCGGACTGTAGCAGCCTGTTCAGATTCAAGATTTTCAATCCGCTTCTGGATTTTATTAGAGCTTGGGATTTTGGTAACACCGAGATCCTGAAGCTCTTTTTTTAGTGAATCGTGGAGATGGTATTCTGCCTGATGTTTGGTGCGGTAAGCTTTTGGATCTTTAGCAGATTTGCAATCTTCAATCACTTTACGGCAGAGCCGATAAGAGTCACAGTGTTTCTGGATGACTTTCTGTGTAGTCAGTTCATTGCTGATTTCCGCTATCTTCTGATTGGCAGTTTCAATAGAAGCTTCAATGTCAGAAACATGCTGCCTGAAATCCTCATAATTCAGCAGGTTATTTTCTGAAAGATAGTTGAAGGTGCGGGCCGCCTCTTTTAGATTATTTAGTTTTGCCCAACGTTCAAATCCTTCTCGATTGCCGGTTGTAACATACGTGGAGATGTTGATATACAGGCGAGCTTCTCTGGATAGATGCTTTGGAGTTTTCGCTTTACTACGATTTTTAGCCAGACGGATGCGGACATTTTCTTCCGAATAATAGCTTCCAAGAGATTTCATATAAGTGAAGTTTTTCTGCTCTGGTGCCCGGAAGGACAGGTGCTTTCCCTGGCGGACTTCATATCCTGCTAACTGCATCTTTTGCAGAAATTCCTCATAGTTGATGGAAGTCCAGATTGATTTATCAACTACGACACGTAGCTTGGCTTTCCAACTGGTGCCACGATGATATTCCATGTTCTCTTTATAGCTTTTACCTTTTTCTCCGGTTGGCATGCTTGTGGCAAGTCCATTTTCATGGCAGATACGATTACTGACTCTGCAGAGTTTATGGTAGCTCCGCTTATTGGAAACATACTTGTGATGGTCAACAAAGCTTGCGGCGTTGAAGATGATATGGTTATGGATATGATTTTTATCAACATGCGTACTGATCACATATTCATATTTTCCTTTCAGTACTTCGTCAGCAAATTGCTGCCCTAAGCGATGGGCATTTTCGGCATCAACTTCTCCAGGCTTAAATGACTGGATCAGATGAAATGCCAAGTTATCGCCCTTGTCCATTCCATTCTTTTTTGCCATTTCTCTTGTCATAGAAAATTCAAGATCTGCAGTTTCCGGGGAACAGCCAAAACTGGAAACTAAAAGTTTTTCATCTGTCTTATCTGGATTTGTAATATAGTCCAGAGCTTTCTTGTCTGTTACTTTAATGGGGAAGATTTTAAGATATGCCATATTTCTTTTACCATCTCTTTCAATTCTTGCATTTCTTCCGGATATAGATCTCCGGTGGTATTTACCTTTTTTGCAATCTGGTTGATATTTACACCAATCTTGTGCATTTCCTCATACTGTTTCTTCAGCGGAGTGGTATCGGTGTTGACGATGTAACCGTCGATTGCCATTTTACGCAGATAAGCTCCCATGTTTTTGGTCTTTGATTCTATCATCTTTCTGCGGATAAGCTTCCGTTCTTCTTCGGTGACATAAAAATGGATTTCTTTGTTTCGCTTTCTTTCAGCCATTGGCGTGTTCTCCTTTCTGCGAGGGCAGTAGTATCGTTGCTTTCAGCGCTTTTTCAATTTAGGGCAGGGTACCCTAAATTGGGATTTTCCGGAAGTGTATCCTCACTTCCTGTCCTTGCTGTTTTACCCCTCTATTAGTTAAAGTCAGGAGAACCGGAAAAATGCAAAAGAATTTGGCAGGTAGTATGGGATACGAAAATGTGGTATGATTATGGGCAGGATATCAGAAAAATCAGGAGTTGAATAGATTGTGAAGAAAGAAGAAATTTTTGAATATGTGCAGAAACAGTATGGCACAATGCCGGAATATTTATGGAGTAAACTATCGGACAGTGCAGTACTTCGACATAAAAATGGGAAATGGTATGCAGTGATCATGACGGTTGAAAAATCGAAACTGGGATTAGAGGGAAATGATCTGGTTGACATCATGGATGTAAAGTGCGATCCAGAAATGACCAGCATGATTATTCAGACTTATGGATTTTTACCAGGATACCATATGAATAAACAGCACTGGATCACGATTTTACTGGATGGTTCAATCAGTGAAGCGAAGATATTGGACTTTTTGGATATGAGCTATGACCTGATTGACGGAGCAGACGGAAAGGAAGAAAAATGAGAACAGCGATAGTATACGCATCTGTGCATCATGGAAATACAGAAAAATTAGTAAAGAGGATCGCAGAAGAATGTCAGGTGGATTTGATTGATGCTGTGAAACAGCCAGATGCAGACCTGAGCAGTTATGATATGATTGGGTTTGC
This sequence comes from Blautia sp. AF34-10, assembly GCF_003477865.1. Taxonomy (NCBI): domain Bacteria; kingdom Bacillati; phylum Bacillota; class Clostridia; order Lachnospirales; family Lachnospiraceae; genus Blautia; species Blautia sp. AF34-10. The sequence goes on along the minus strand of NZ_QUED01000021.1, from coordinate 64,291 downwards.
ATCAGGAATCTATTTTTCAAAGTTTCATCAGTCGATATTGGAATTTGCAGAGAAGAATCTACCGGACGACAAAAAGATATTTCTGATCTGTACTTATGGCGGGAGTGCGAATTATAAAACCATAGAGCAGATTTTGGATAAAAGACATGCCAGTGTGGTTGGAAAATTTGGCTGTAAAGGGTATGACACATTCGGACCATTTAAACTGGTTGGAGGTATTGCTAAAGACCATCCGAATGAAGAAGATATGAAAAACGCAGCGGATTTCGTAAAAGGATTACACTGATTTTTGAGCAAAAGGAAAACCGGGGATTTTACTCCTCGGTTTTCTGGCAGCTGTGTTTCAGTCTTCAACCTGAAAAATATCTTCTACAGGCACTTTCAGGTAATGTGCCAGCCGGATTGCAATCTCAAGAGAGGGATTACGTTCTCCACGTTCGATGCGGCCTATAGTCTGGCTGCAGGAACCTATGGCTTCAGCCAAATCTGCTTGAATGAGATTCCGTTCTTCACGAATATCTTTTAGTGTATTATTGATTGCCATTCAATCACTTCCTTTGCTTATTGTTATCAGCAGGATCATGAACCTGCTGTTGAAGTCTAATGAAATCCCGGAATTTCTGCACCTTTGCATTTCCCGATTACTTTTCCAAAAATCTTAAAAGAGTCAGATTCCAAAACCTGGATAGGACGATATTTTTGATTTAAAGAAATCAGATAAACACCATCTGGCTCATCGTGTAATTCCTTGATGTAAGTATTGCCGTTGAGATAGAAGATTCCAATTTCACCATTAGCAAGAGAATCTTTTTTCTGAATCCATGCAACATCGTCTGTATGATAAAGTGGCTCCATACTGTCACCGGAAATCCGTACACCAAAGTCAGTCTGCTCAGGAGCAAGGTGTCCTACATCATAGGTTTCTTTTACAGAATCCTCCAGGTAATTTCCAGTACCAGCAGAAACTGGTTCCCAGGTAATTTCTACAGGATGATGGAATGGGATAATTTTTGCAGACAGTGGAGAAAACTTTTTAGAAGCTTTCAAAATATCAGCAAATTCAATCAATTTATTTCTGCCTTCTTCATTCAATCCACTCATAATGTTATATGGGTTTTCTCCAAAGAAGGATTCATATATATCTTCGATATCAAGTAACTGGCAAAGTGTCAGGAAAACATGTAAAGCTGGTTCTCGTGCATTGGTCTCCCATTTGGAGATTGCTTTTGTAGTGACCTGAATACCTTCCTGAGAAAGCAGGTCTACCAGATCTGATTGAGAGTATCCTTTCTTTTTTCTATTTTCTGCTAATATTTCCCCGAAATCACGCATTTGTTCGCCTCATTTCTATTTGAATTTTCTATATGCATTATACCGTATGTTAGAAATAAAATCAACAATAATCTCCAAAATGGAGAAAATACAACCAAGATGTTACTTGACTATCTCCGGAATGTCGATATATACTAAACATACAAAAATTGATAAGACATCATGTTGAAGGAAACAGCTGGGAGGTGAAAAGTTTGAGTGAGCGTGTGATCCTGCATAGTGATATGAACTGTTTTTATGCCAGTGTAGAAATGCTGCATCATCCGGAATTTGCCGGAATGCCGCTGGCAGTCGGTGGCGATCCGGAAGCCAGACATGGGATTGTGCTGACAGCAAATTATATTGCAAAGCAAAAAGGTGTAAAGACCGGAATGGCATTATGGCAGGCAAAACAGATTTGTCCGGAAATCATATTTGTACCACCACGGATGGATTTGTATTTGAGATTTTCAAAGATGGCAAGAGAAATCTATTCGGAGTATACGGACAAGATTGAGCCATATGGAATTGATGAAGCCTGGCTGGATGTATCGGACAGCAGAAATCTGAAAGGCAGCGGAATGACGATTGCAAGAGAAATCAGCCATCGGATTAAATACGAACTGGGTGTAACGGTAAGTATTGGAATTTCCTGGAATAAGATTTATGCGAAACTTGGTTCAGATTATAAAAAGCCGGATGCAATCACAGAGTTTAATCGAGAAAATTATAAAGACAGGATATGGCAGCTTCCAGCGTCAGATTTGCTTTATGTCGGAAGACAGACAAATAAGAAATTGCAAAAACTTGGAATCCGGACAATCGGGCAACTTGCGGAATCAGACGAAAAGTTGTTAGAGAGTCATTTTGGAAAAATAGGAAATGTATTATGGGCTTTCGCAAATGGCTGGGATGAAGATCCGGTTTGCAAGGAAGGATATGAAGCACCAGTAAAGGCGATAGGTAATAGCACTACAACACCGAGAGATCTGGAAAATGATCTGGATGTCTGGATCATTCAAATAGCATTGGCAGAAAGTGTAGCTGCACGATTGCGGAAACATGGATTTAAATGCAAAACAGTAGAAATTACAGTTCGAGATAATCGATTGTATAGTTTTTCCAGACAGATACATTTACGACAGCCAACGAATATTACAAACAAGATTGTAACTGCAGCATTTCAGCTATTTAAAGATAATTACAAATGGGAACATCCCATTAGAAGCCTGGGAATCCGAGCTGCGGATCTTGTGTTAGATGATATTCCCGTGCAGTTGGATTTATTTGGAAATCAGGAGAAAAAGGAAAAGTTAGAGAAGCTGGATCGTACTGTAGATGAGATCAGACGACGGTTTGGTTATTTCAGTATACAGCGAGCGGCAATGTATCAGGATAAAGTCTTATCCCACTTAGACGCTGGTACGCACACGATCCATCCACATAGTTATTTCCATGGGTAATTGGAGGGATAGATTTGAAAAAAGCATTAACCAGAAAACAGGAAGAAAGTTATCAGTGTATTTTACGATATACCAATGAACATGGATATCCACCGACAATACGGGAATTTGGAAAATTGATCGGGGTGAAATCAACATCATCAGCATTTTCCAGAATCAAGCAGTTGGAGTTAAATGGATATATCCGCAGAATCCCGGCATCGCCAAGAGCAATTGAGATTTTATAGTGAGGTGTCGGCATGAACAAAGTATATGTAGATGTAGTAGCAGAGTTTCGGAAAAACGGACAGCTGGTTCCCATATTTTTTACATGGGAGGATGGAAGAAAGTATAGCATTGACAGAATTTTGAAAATCGAGCGATGCGCCAGCAGAAAGGCAGGCGGTGTAGGAATGATGTACACCTGTATGATACAAGGGCAGGAAAGCCACTTGTTTTACGAAGTGGATAAATGGTTTATGGAGAGAAAAACAGCATAAGGAGAGCTTGGTATAGACGATATTATTTGGATTATTAACCGGCAGGGATAGTCACTTTCCCTTTTTATTCCTGCAGGTTTTACATAAGAAGATGGATTCCGGTCAGCAAAGGCAGCTCCCACAATGCCTTTTGGATATCCGCTTCTGCAAGTTGTAGTAAGTAATTGCTTCCCATCAAAATCATGGGGAAAGCGAACTGGTCTGAAAGACCGCCAGTTAGTGTGATGATGATAAGGAGATTTTGAAACTGATGACAGACAGAGATTATGCAATTAAATCAATGAAAGAGATTACCTTCCAGATGGCAAGCCATGCACAGGATTATTTGGAAGTAACGATTGAAAGACATTATACTGATATTAAAGAACTGATGACAAGCTATCAGAAATTGATTTTGGAAAATCAGATTGTGTTAGAAGAACTGGATATGGAGTGCCAGGAGAAGATCAATGAAGATATGGCATATGCGTTGAGTTATCTGAGCATTTATAACAATCAGCTGAATGTGCCAAAGATGCACCGGGAAATGAATAATCTGATGATCATTTACGGCTTGTCAGACATGATCTATCGTGGAATGACACTGGTGAAGTTCTATGCACCGAATGGTGTGATGCTCAGTGAGATTCTTCATTCCTGTTTTTGCAGTCATTATAATAAGACAGATGTGGAAGTACAGCAGGAGTTAGGAGTAGGCAGGACCTCTTTTTATAAAATGAAGAAGCAGGCACTTGGATATTTAGGGTTCTATTTTTATGAGATCGTGGTACCGCAGGCAAAGGATAAAAGATTTAAACCGTCACTGGGCGTAGAGGAAGAGTAGGTGAATAATATGAGATACGAAAATTCGATGAAAGGTGTAGCTGATCAGATAATCAAAGAACAGCAGCGAGCCAGTAAAATTAAAAACAATCCAGAAGAATTCCATTGGCATGACGAATATGCAACGTTGAATTTCTTTCGGTTTATCTGCAAAAATATCGGTAACTTGAGAAATGGAGAAATAGAAAAAATGGTCACACGCTTGAAAAGCATAGATCAGAAAGCAGTGGAAAACCATGTGAATGGTGCGGTTTGGGCATTTGATTATGATAAGATGTTCTGTGTACTGATGGAAAATGAAATTTGCCGAAAGGTGTGTGAAAAGAATAAATATAGTAGTTGGACGAAGCTGATTGGAAATTATTGTTTTCAAGTGGTGTAGGATAAAATAGTGGCTTGTGAAAAGCTGATTTTGATGTTAAGATGAAATTGGGATAGGAGATATTTAGGAACCTATCCTGACATAGCAAAGAATGGAGGCGAGAATGGACGTGGCGAAAGAAGAAATCGTGAAAACAGAAGAGTTGGAAACACGTTACGAAAGATACAAGGGTATCTTAAAAGACCTTACCATCATGAGCGATGTGTTTATGCGGAATGTATTCAAGAAACGGGAATGTACAGAATATGTTCTGCAGGTAATTATGAATAAAAAGGATCTGAAAGTGATTGATCAAGTTTTGCAGAAAGACTATAAGAATTTGCAGGGGCGTTCAGCTATTCTGGACTGTGTTGCCAGAGATTCTGAAGGCAAGCAGATGGATGTAGAAATTCAACAGGACAACGAAGGGGCATCTCCAAAAAGAGCAAGGTATCATAGTGGTCTGATGGATATGAACACATTAAATCCAGGGCAGGATTTTGATGACCTTCCGGAAAGCTACGTGATTTTTATCACCAGAGACGATGCACTTGGATACGGACTTCCGATTTATCATATAGACAGGAAAATCGAAGAAGTCAGTGAGGATTTTAAGGATGAAGCTCATATTATCTATGTAAATTCTAAGAAACAAGAAGATACAGAATTAGGCAGACTGATGCATGATCTTCACTGTAAGAATGCAGAAGATATGCACAGTAAGATACTTGCTGACAGAGTATACGAATTGAAGGAAACACAGAAAGGGGTGGAATTCATGTGCCGTGAGATGGAACAGATTTATAGTGAAGGTATTGAAAGTGGTGAGCTGAAAAAAGCAAAAGCCTCAGCATTATCCATGGCTGCGGATGGAATGAAAGTTGATAAAATAGCCCACTATCTTAATGTGAGTGTTCAAATGGTGCAGAAATGGATTGATGAGAGCATGAGTGTTGCACATTAACAAATGATAAATTTTAATAGAGCTACCAGGGGATACTAATTCTTCTGGTGGCTTTTTTGTGTGTTGCATGTAAAAAAAGCGAAAACTAGTTCTATAGAACTATAACTTGATTTGCGGATTCTGTATCTTTCAATTATCCATCAGTATACTAATTTTAGACCGAATTATCGTTCTGAAGGAGGTGCTACGATGGATTTAAAAGCGGTTGGTCAGCGAATCAAAGCAGCAAGAGAAGCAAAAAATCTTACACAGGAAGAACTGGCGGCGCTGGTAAATTTAAGTACAACACATGTCAGTGTGATAGAAAGAGGACTGAAAGTAACAAAGTTGGATACCTTTGTAGCAATTGCCAATGCACTTGATGTATCGGCTGATGCGCTACTGATAGATGTTGTGACACATTCTGTGACAGGTGTTACTAATGAATTATCTGATATGATAGAAAAATTGCCAAAGGACGAGCAGAAAAGAATTTTAAATGCGGTCAGAGCTTTGGTAGACTAATGAAATAGGCATTGAAATCGAAGAGCATTAAGCTCTTCTTTTTTTTATTCTTTTTTATGGATTCGTTTGTGAAAATATCTTTTTTCATAGTGAGAATCATGATATAGTAGTTCTAAAGAACTATAAATAATTCTTTGAAACCGGAGGGCGGGTAAATGAGAGAAAAAACTATTTATGAGAAAATTGCTGAAAAGTACAATACGACACCAGAAGAGGTGCGTCGGGAAATGCAGATAGCGATTGATGCTGGATTTGATGATCCAGATCCGGCTGTACAGGCAGAATGGAAGAAGGTAAATCTTAAAGGAGACAGACCTACACCGGAAGAAGTAATCAATTACGCAGTAAAACAATTAAAAGGAAATTAATGAAAATATGAAGAAAAAGACAATTGCAGTGATCTCAGGAGCAGTCATCTTGATAATTGCTGCAGGAAGTATTTATGGGAAACCTGAATCAAGTCATAAGGAAGGTGAACCGGATGTGGTAGGAACATTTTCCGTAAATCGGGATGAAAATCTAACCGTAATCGCTAACCGGGAAAATATTGAGGATAGAGAAGCGTTTGCAAGAGAACTTTTGCAGATGTACAAGGATGATTCTTTTTATTCGACAAAATTCTCCACAGACAGGGGATATGCGACGAGCCTTGATATGAACATCTATTTATGGAAAGAGGATATTGAAGATGGGGAATCGGTAATGACAGCCGAATATAGACCTGTAGAATACGGAAAGGACTATGATGTAGTCAATAATCCTGATAAATTTCAACTATATATAGATGGAAAAGAAGTAGAAGAATAACACGGTGAACTTTTTATACTGAAATATGTACGATTCCAATAATGATATGAACTTATGGGAACATATTGCGGATACTTTGTGAACTTTATCCTGATACAATGATTATGCTGATGAAAGAAGGCATAGATAACTGAATACAATAAAGAGACGAAAGCCTCAGTAGTTAAGAAAAAACTACTGGGGCTTTTTTTTGTGCCTGAATTTCTCAGTCAATAACTGCGGGCGTATCCCGGCAGGATAAAGGCGGAGCAGGCATGATCCTAAACAGAGGTCCGCCTTCTGGATTTGAAACGAGCAACAAGATTTCAAATTCAGGAGGAACGGATATGTATATTGAACATCCATATTTTTATGAAGGAAAGTATTACGCAAATATTGATGGAGAAATGATCGAGATTACAAAAGAAGTTGCGTATGCGATGAATAATTTTTACAGAAGCAGCAAGGCAAAAAAAGTTGAGATTAAGAATGAACTGGGTGAGGTTGTGGATAAGATGCTGAGAGAAGTACCTTACAGCGGTCAGTCCATTGATGGAGAAGGCTTCATGATTGAGGATTTTCCAGATCTGAACTGTGATGTGGAGCACTATGTACTGACAAAAATGGAACAGCAGGATATTCACAAAGTGATCAATCAGCTGAACTCAGAGGAACGCATGATTATTTATGGCATTTTCTTTGAAAACAAGACACAGACACAGATGGCGGAGATTATGGGGATTTCCAGACAGATGCTGTCATACAAGCTGAAATCCACTCTTAATAAGATGCGTGAAATGTATATGAATAAATTTTTTTAAAAATTTTTCAAAATCTTTTGCATCTGCCAAAGTCATTTGACTTTAGTAATTAGAGGAAGTTAAAGGACTTCCTAAAATGAACCATGATAACTGAATATCCAATAATAACTGACGTGACATTTCATGCAGAGAGCACGAGGAAGATGCCGCTATAGGATTATAAGCCAAAACCAAGATTTTTAGTTCAGTCTGTAATGCTGCGAAAAAGCACTGACCGAAGCCAGCTGGCAGGCTGGTGATGCGATGATATGTATGAGATGCGATACACTTGCAGATCCTGAGAAGTCTGTAACTGGTAAACCTATGAACTGCTGGAGCCTGGAAACGAGAGTTTTCGGGTTGTGGTCCGGAGTATGCATTCGGGCAGGTTATTATTCCCTTCCTGCATATGCGGGAGTAACGATTTGGGGTATCGAGGATAAATAGAATCGAGCGAGCACTGTTTAATAATCAAATTGGCTATAGAGGTTATGCGGCAGAGCTTTCCTTATGGGAAAGAAACTCTGCCGTATTCCTGTGGAGCCAATATAGCGCTATGGATGTTTTACAAATAAAAATAATAGATTGGAGAGAGGACAAATGACAATCCGCAGAGGAGATATTTTATGGGCAGATCTCGGTATGTTTCCTACAACATCTGTTCAGGGTGGAGTAAGACCAGTGATCGTAGTGAGTAATAATAAAGCCAATACATACAGTTCAGTCATAACGGTAGTTCCGCTGACATCAAGAATTTATAAGAAACGGTATTTGCCAACACATGTATTTATCAGCAAATATGATATGACAGGAATCCGAAAAGGAAGCCTGGCACTGGCTGAACAGGTTATGAGCATTTCTACGAAATGTATTATTGAGAAATGCGGAAGAGTGAACAAGTGGAGCCTGGATCGGGTACTGAAAGCAGTACGGATTCAGATGGGAATGGAAGAGAAGACTACATAGCTGTTACGAATATTTAATTTCGATAATGGTAACTATAGGAAAAGGAGGCGATGTCCATGACAGCAGTTGAAAGATTAGAAGCGTTGAAAACGGTTGATATCAAAGAGATTGACCGAGATAGTTTGCCAAAGTACAAGGATTTGATTTCAGAGCTGGATAGCAGGAAAAGCAATAAGATGGAAGTGCTGCTTAATCACTCTGATAACCCGTATGTATATGAAGATATGGGCTATGTCGTAAAAAGTGTTTTTAATACAGCTGCTTCCCTTTCCTATATAGACTGTACAAAACAGCTTGTAGCAAAGAAAGCTGGATTGGCATAAGGGAATAACTGGAACAACAAAATTTCATATTCACACAGAAGACGAAGTGTGCTATAATGCTAACAGGACTAAATTTGAATAGAGCACTTCTATTTAAGGGTTCTGTTTTGGCAGAATCTTTGGATAGGAGTGTTTTTTATGCAAAAAAATATCTGGATAGCAGCCAAGTACCTTCGTCTCAGTATTGAGGACGGAGATAAGGCTGAAAGTGAATCTATTGTAAATCAGTCAATTTTGATTGATAACTATATGAAATCGACGTCTGATATTACTATTGTTGAGACATTTAAAGATGATGGTTTTTCAGGTACAGATTTTAATCGACCTGGTTTTCAGGCAATGCTCAAAGCAATTGAAAATAAGGAAATCAACTGTATCATTGTAAAAGATTTATCCCGATTTGGTAGGGAGCATATAGATGTTGATCGGTATATTCAAAAAGTATTTCCACAACTGGGAGTACGATTTATAGCAATCAATGATAATTATGATTCTGAAACAGCAAACATTACCGATACACATCTTGTATTACCGGTAAAATCTTTTGTCAATGACACATATTGCAGACAGAATTCCCAAAAGGTACGAAGTCATTTAAGCGCAAAACGGAATATTGGAGAATATGTTGGAAATTATGTGTCATATGGGTATAGAAAATGTAATGCTGATAAAAGTCAGATAGAAATTGATCCGGTTGCTGCAAAGCATGTAAGAGATATTTTCACCTGGAAGATGGAGGGCATGAGCAATCAGCTGATTGCAGATAAACTGAATGAACTGGGAGTTCTTGCACCGGCTGATTACAAACGTGCGACCGGAGTAAACTTCAAATCGTCATTTCAGACACATCTGACATCCAGGTGGTCAGCAGTAGCAATTATCCGTATCTTAAAGAATCCAATCTACTATGGAGTGCTTCAACAGGGAAAATCCCAAAGAATTAACTATAAAGTTAAGGTGCAGAGGGCATTACCAAAGGAAGAATGGGTGATTTTTGAAAATCATCATGAAGGTATCGTTACAAAAGAAGAATATGAAACAGTTCAGATGTTGCTTGCGAAGGATACCAGGATAGCACCCGGAGAAAACAGACTTTATTTGTTTGGTGGGTTATTATCCTGTGGAGACTGTGGAAGTAATCTGATCCGGCGAACTAACAGTTATAAAGGAGAAAAGACAGTTTTTTATATCTGTTCTTCTTACAATAAAAAGAAGGATCAATGTTCCCGACATAGCATCAGAGAAGATGTGCTGATTCAGCTGGTGATGGATTCTTTGAAAATGTACAGTAAGATGACGGATGCCATACGAAATGCAGTGGAGTATTTGAAAGAAAATTCTTTGGATACACAGACGTTGATACAGCATGATGACCAGATACTTGAATTACGAAACAAAGTCAATAAATATTATAAGTTGTTACATTCATTATCGGGAAATCTTGCGTCAGGAGTTATTTCTAGGGATGATTACGCTTTGCTTAGAGAACGGTATCAGACAGAAATTAAAAGTCTGGAAAGCAATATTGAAAAGCAGGAAGAGTATATGGAAGATCTCCTTGAAAATAAACTGCTGTGCGAAGAATGGGTGAATACATTTCTTGAGAAACCGTCGCTGGGAGATCTTGACAGAGATATGCTTCTTCAGTATGTGGAAAAAATAAATGTATTTGAAGGAAGAAAAATAGAGATTGTTTACCGATTCCAAGATGAATTGGTAACAGCTGCAAGATTGGCAGAACAGATTGGAAAAACAAAACAGGAGGTGGCTGTATAATGGCAAGAACAAAAAATCGCCAGATGAAACAGGCTGAAGCATTCGTACAGGCATCACCGCAGAAAATCTGGAAAGCCGGTATTTATACCAGAATATCTGTAGATATCAATGGTGAGAAGAGAGATTCACTGGAGACACAGAAACTGATCGCTCTTTCTTACGCAGAATCTCATCCGGATATTGAAGTTGTAAAGTTTTATAAGGATGACGGTATATCAGGTACGAAATTTGATCGAGATGACTTTGTGAGAATGCTTGGTGACATCAAAACAAAAGAAATAAATACGGTCATAGTAAAGGATTTATCACGATTTGGTCGAGATTTGGAAGAAGTATCAAAATACCTGGAAAAAATATTTCCATTTATGCAGGTGCGCTTTATATCAGTCAATGATAACTATGACAGTATCAGTCCAGAATGTGACAATCAGATGCTGGGAATCATGATATCGAATCTTGCAAATGATATGTACGCAAAAGATGCATCAGTAAAGATGACAAGTGCTATGAAAATTAAGATGGAGTCAGGTGAATATTGTGGTGGAGATGCTCCTTATGGGTATAAGAGAGCTAGAGATGAAAAAGGAAAATCTACTACTGTTCCCGATCCTTTAACTGCACCGTATGTAGTAGAAATATTTGAAAAACTTGCTGCAGGGCAGTCATATTTGAAAATTTCGAGAGAGTTTAATACCATGCTGCTGGCTTCGCCAAGGGTATACGCAAGAACTGGGAAGTTATTCTTGGATAGAATTGACGAAACGGATATGCATTGGCAATCATCTGTAATTAAACAGATTGCGGAAAATAGGCACTATTTGGGAAATACTTATTCACATAAAACAAGAACCTCACTTCTTACAAAAGAAAAAAATGTAATGTTGGATAAAGAAGAATGGATTGAACATGTGAATACCCATAAGGCTATAGTGAGTGCTGAATTATTTGAAAAAGTACAAAATGTAATCAAATTAAAGCAGGAGAAAGCATTACCCAAAAAAGATTTATCGAATATGCAGACTCATGGAAAACAGGATAATAAGTATGTTGGATTGATATACTGTGGTGACTGTGGCGCTAATATGGTTCGGAGATACTATTACAGCGAAAAGAATGGTGTTTTGTATTACAATTACTATTTCATTTGTGGTAATTATGCAAAAATTTCCAAGGAAAAATATAACTGTAATCGCTGGAAAGAAGAAGTAATTGATGAACTGGTGTATCGGGCACTTATCATGCAGCTAAAAACAGTATGTGAATTAAAAACGCAACTGAAACGCTTTAATGATGAATATTTTGAAACATTCCAAAAATATTTGAACAGGGAACAGAGTAAGATTGTTCAGCTCAATAAAAGGAACGAAGCAAGACGATTTGAATTATATGAGCAATATGTTTCGGGCGAGATTGATACGGATGCATATAATCGTATGACAGAAAGAATAACCGTGGTCGAAAAAGACCTGGTTACAAGACAGAAAGAAATTGAGAAGAGTAGAAAAATTACAGAAAAATTGTGTAAAAAGAACTTCTCGTGGCTTGCTGAATTCAGTAAAGGAAAGAATTTGGAATTCCTTACAAAAGATGTTGTCCGTTCTTATATAAAGAAAATCTCTCTATATGAAGACAAACGTATAGAGATCGAATTTAAATTTCAAGATGAAATACAGGCGTTATCAGAAATTTTAGAGGAGGGGGTGATCAGATGTCAGATGGTAAGTGCATAGTAAAGTATTTAAGATTGTCGCTGGAAGATGAGGATATGCTGGATGAATCCAATAGTATTACCAATCAGAGAATTGTGATTGGGCAATACATAGCCAGTAAAAATGAGTTCAAAAATACGGAAGTGTTAGAATTCAAAGATGATGGCTATAGTGGAACGAATTTCGATCGCCCAGGATTCCAAAGTATGATGGAATTAATAAGAGATGGAAAAGTCAGCACAATTATAGTGAAAGACCTTTCTCGATTCGGCAGGAATCATATAGAGGTTGACACATATCTGGAACAAATTTTTCCATTTATGAATGTGAGATTCATAGCGATCAATGATAATGTTGATAGTATGAAATATGAATCTGGTATGCCGGGAATAGATGTTGGTTTCAGAAATATTATTAACGAACATCATAGCATTGATACTTCCGTTAAAGTAAAAAGAACTTTGATACAGCGTCAGAAAGCTGGAAAATATATGGGAGCGAGAGCACCGTATGGATATTTGAAGCCTGATGAAGATGTGACCAGCCTCGTGATTAATCCGGAGACAGCGCCTGTTGTGAAGATGATATTTCAGAAATATCTTGATGGAATGAATATTACTCAGCTGGCACGTTACCTGAATGAGCAGAAAATTATGAGTCCAGGTCAATATAAAAGAGAAGTTCTGAAAACTGGTGTGAAGAAAACAACAGAAAAATATATCTGGTATCCGGTAACTGTAAGACTGATACTGATGACAGAAACGTATACGGGAACTACGATTGGCGGCAAGTGGAAAGTTGCTTCGGTAGGAAGTAATAAGCATTTGAAAACAAAAGAAGAAGACTGGATTGTGGTTGAGGGTACGCATGAAGCGATTGTTTCTAAAGAGATGTTTGATGCTGTACAGGAAAAGTTGGAATTAAATTCCAGAAAGAGGAGCAAAACCCACAATAATAATTATCCGCTGAAAGGATTGGTAAAATGTGGGGGATGCGGTCAGAATCTACAGCATGTAACCAGATGCAATCCGCACTTTAAGTGCCCAAGGAAATTTAATGCGGCAAATCAAGATTGTGTAACAGACAATTTATATGATGACGAGTTCAATGAGATGATTTTCAGGGCAATTAAGCTGTTTGCAAAGATCAGTGATGATGCTGAACCGGTACTCGAATTACAGAAAGCAGAATTAAAATCAAAAGTGAATGGAGCTGCAAAAAAGATTCGGGATGCCAAAGACAGTATTAGCAGATACAAGCACCAGAAGACTGAACTATATATGCGATATGCAATGGAAGAAATCTCAGAAGAAGAGTTCACCAGAAAAAATGACAAGCTGGATAAACAAATTGAGAAAGAAACCTTAGCGATAGCGCAAATGGAGACAGAACAGAGTGAAGCGGCTGAACGTTTATTTGAACTTCCGCCCGATGGCAGACAGTGCCTGACAGACCTGATCGAAGGAAATAAGCAATTAACCAGAGAGATAGCAGTAACTTTTATTCGTGGTATCAAGGTATATAATGATAAGCGAATAGAAATTGAATGGAATTTTGCTGATGAGCTGGTGAAGTATGTAGAGCAGGTGCAGAAAATCTGCAGTTGAAGTGATGATGGACAAATTACAAAAATTTTGTGTCATTAGCTTGACACAAGGGGGCCGTCATGCCGACAACACCGTCGATCTGCAGGAATTTATGATTATGCCGTGCGGCGCTCCCTCATTTCGGGAGGGTCTTTCCATGTGCGCGGAGATTTACCATACGCTGAAGCAGCTCCTGAAGGAGAAGGGATACTCGACTTCTGTCGGCGATGAGGGCGGCTTTGCGCCGGATTTAAAGGATTCCGATGAAGCACTGCAGCTCATTGTCAATGCGGTCCAGAAAGCCGGCTATGCGCCCGGAAACGACGTGATGATCGCGATCGATGCGGCGGCAAGCGAGCTCTACGAGGAGAGCAGGAACGTCTACTACTTTCCCGGGGAATCCCGTCAGTGCGGAAAGACAGTATTTCGGGATACCGCAGAAATGGTTGCCTACTATGAGGAACTGATCGAAAAATACCCGATCGTATCCATCGAAGACGGGCTGTGCGAGGACGATTTCGAAGGCTGGAAACAGATGACGGAAGCGCTCGGGAACAGAGTACAGCTGGTCGGGGATGATCTGTTTGTGACGAATGTAAGAAGGCTTTCCTGCGGCATTGCACTTGGCACGGCAAATGCGGTTCTGATCAAGGTAAACCAGATCGGAACGCTCTCTGAGGCGCTGGATGCGGTGGAGATGGCGCAGAGAGCAGGGTACCGCGCCGTCATTTCCCACCGGTCCGGAGAGACAGAGGATGATTTTCTGGCAGACCTTGCCGTCGCGACAGGCGCCGGCCAGATCAAAACCGGAGCACCGTGCCGGTCGGAGCGGAATGCGAAATACAATGAGCTTCTCCGCATCGAGGAACGCCTCGGTGAGGAAGCGAAATACCGGAATCCGTTCCCGCAAAAGGGAACCGGCGTAAGAGAATGGTGAAAAACGGCGTAAAATAGGCAAATAACAGTTGAAATCGTTCTTCCGCTATGGTAAAATAATATAAGTTGGCCGTAGGAGGTGTAATTGTGGAAATTTTAAGAACGATTTTGACAGTCATTTATGTCATTGATTGTATTGCTTTAACCGTTGTTGTATTGATGCAGGAAGGAAAACAGCAGGGTCTCGGTGCTATCGCAGGTATCTCAGACACTTACTGGGGAAGAAACAAAAGCCGTTCTGCAGAAGGAACTCTGATCCGTGCAACAAAAATCATGGCAGTTCTGTTTATTGTACTGTCGGTTGTATTAAACATGAATTTTTAGCAAAGTAAAGACATCCTTATTCCCACGAGAAGGCGTAAGGGTGTCTTTTTCTACAAAGAGGAGATAATAGATGAAAGATAATAAGAAGAAAAAAGATCGGAGGAAATATCCGCAGGGCAGTGCGGCGTCCCATGCAGGACAGAACAGCGGGAACCATGGCGGTCATGCGGGCCATCCGCGTTCCAGAAGTTCGAAACTGCTGAAAAACCGCAAGACGCTGCTCATGGATCTCGTAAGCTCGAAAAACTATGAGCCGATGCGTCTGAAAGACATTGCCATGCTGCTGCAGGTGCCGAAAGCAAAACGGTCGGAGCTTGCGGAGGTTATGGAAATCCTGGTAAAAGAAGGAAAAATCGATGTGATCTCCGACGGCCGTTACCAGAAGAGCCGCGGTGCATCCACAACGACGGAAAAACGGGAAAAAAGAGACCGCCGCGCCGGAGAGCAGGGCAGAAGAGGACGCGATGACCGATTCCGTAGAAAGAATGGAAAGGACGGCGACACAGAGAAGAAGCCGCGTATCCAGACTGTCGATATCCAGGCAGTCGTGGACGTTTACCAGATCCCGGAGGAGTTCCCGGCACGCGTGATCACACAGGCAGAAAAATGCCCGGAGGAAGTAATTCCAAACGATTACAATGGCCGCCTCGATCTGAAAAGCTGGCAGATGGTGACAATCGACGGCGAGGATGCCAAAGACCTCGATGACGCCGTATCCGTCACAAAAGCGGGCGATACGTGGACGCTTGGCGTTCATATCGCTGATGTCAGCAACTATGTGCAGGAAAATTCCGCCCTCGACCGTGAGGCGTTAAAGCGCGGCACCAGTGTCTATCTGCCGGACCGCGTCATTCCGATGCTGCCGAAGCGTCTGTCAAACGGCATCTGTTCCCTGAATGAAGGACAGGAGCGCCTGGCACTCTCCTGTATTATGACGATCAACGAGAAAGGCCGTGTGATCGGCCATCAGATCGCTGAGACGGTGATCCGCGTGGACCGCCGCATGACCTACACCGCCGTCAATGCAATCCTGACCGAGCCGGAAGCACATCCGGAGCTGCTGGAGGAATATCATGAGCTGGTTCCGATGTTCCGCCAGATGCAGGAACTGTCTGCACTGATCCGGAGCTGTCGGAAAGAACGCGGAGCAATTGATTTTGAATTCCCGGAGAGCAAAGTAATTCTTGATGCAGAAGGGACGCCGGTGGAGATCCGCCCGTATCCGTCGAACGTGGCAACACGGATGATCGAGGACTTCATGCTGATGGCGAACGAGACCGTGGCAGAGGAATACTGCACACGCGAAATCCCGTTCTTATACCGGACGCATGACAAGCCGGACGGAGACCGCATGGAGGCAACGCTGACGCTGATCCGTGAACAGGGCATCAAAGTCGAAAAGCGTTCCCATGAGATTACGCCGGGTGAGGTGCAGAAGATTCTCACCAGCATCGAGGGAACCCCGGAAGAGCCGCTGATCAGCCGCCTGCTGCTCCGGTCGATGGCAAGAGCCATTTATACCCCGGAATGCAGCGGCCACTTCGGACTGGCAGCGTCATATTACTGCCATTTTACCTCACCAATCCGCCGTTACCCGGATCTGCAGATCCACCGCATTATCAAGGATGATCTGCGGGGACGTCTCGACAAGGGCGGCAGAATCGGCAAATATTCGTCCATTTTGCAGCATGTGGCGGAGCAGTCGAGTGCGATGGAGCAGCGTGCTGCAGAGGCAGAAAGAGAGGCTGTGAAGCTGAAGAAAGCCGAATATATGCTGGAGCATGTCGGCGAAGAGTACGACGGCGTCATTTCCGGCGTGACCGGATGGGGCTTCTATGTGGAGCTGCCAAATACCGTTGAGGGACTCGTTCACATCATGACACTGAAAGACGATTATTATAATTTTGATGAAGAAAATTACCGTCTGGTCGGAGAGCAGCACGGAAGAGTATTCCGCCTTGGTGAGCCGGTGCGTGTCCGTGTACGAAACGCCGAGCCTGCCAACCGGACAATCGATTTTACGTATGTAGAAAAAGAAACCGAGACAGAATAAATCCCTGGAGGAAAAAGTTATGGCAAAACAAAAAGGAAATCGAATGATTGCCAACAATAAAAAGGCATATCATGACTATTTTATCGAGGATAAATACGAGGCCGGCATCTCCCTTGCCGGTACCGAGGTAAAATCCCTCCGCATGGGAAAATGCAGCATCAAGGAGTCCTTCATCCGCATTGAGCGTGATGAGGTATTCATCTACGGCATGCACATCAGTCCGTACGAGAAGGGCAACATATTCAATAAAGACCCGCTGCGCATCCGGAAACTGCTGCTGCACGACTATGAGATCCGCAAACTTGAGGCGCAGATCAAGGAAAAAGGCTACACGCTCGTTCCGCTGCAGGTGTATTTTAAAGGCAGCCTCGTAAAAGTCGAGATCGGTCTGGCACGCGGTAAAAAACTGTATGATAAACGGCAGGATATCGCAAAGAAGGATCAGAGACGTGAGGCGGAGAGAGATTTCAAAGTTAAAAATCTGTATTAAAAATCCTTGACAAAAAGTATGGGGAAAGACTATAATACAATATACGGCAGTTGAAAGAGAGTTTTCACTGCACCGGGACGATCTGTTTGCGTCCCCGTATCAAAGAAAAGCGTCTGTAGAGCCAGCACGGGCTTGTACTGGTTTCGACGGGGGTTTTGAAGTTTGGGAAGCCATTCGTGGACTCCGGGACCGCGTCATCAACCTGGAACCTAAATTTAAACGCAGACGATAATTACGTAGCGTACGCTGCCTAAGTGCGGCGTTGTCAGCTGAATAGTTTTCCGCGGCTATTCTCCTGGCATCAAACAGATGCGGAGCACTTCGTTTCCAAAGCTTTGCGGAGATGAAAGATTTTATGAAGCTACCGAAGCGGCAAGCCTGTCATCCGGCGTGCCGATGGGGGAACCTTTAATAGAATGACTGTAATGGGAGATGCCTGAATGAATAGGCTTTCGGACAGGGGTTCGATTCCCCTCAGGTCCATACCTGAAAAACCGCTAAAATCCAGTGTTTAGCGGTTTTTTGTTACATTTTTGATGGAAAAAACAGGGCAAAAATGCCGCTTTAGACCGTTTCAGACCGTTTAAAACCGCATGAATTTTGGTCAAAAAAGAAAGGAAAAATTCGAAATTTTGTCAAACTTTATCTTTATTCGCACTGTTAAGAACGTAAAAGAGACCGTTTCAAAGTGCTGCAGGCACATGAAGTAGAGATACTTGATGTGCCTGCTTTTTTGTACAATAGGAAAGTTCGACTTCCGTCGAACTCTTGATAAAAAGAGCCCGCACAAAGGCGGGCATGGCAAACAGACGATAGATTAAAAGAAGTCAATGTAAAAGCCTTCTTCAAATTCATCCTCATCAAGATCGTCATCTCGGTAAGAAAATAGTGCATATGCACTATTTAAAAACGGTGGCTCCTTATAACAAAGATTTCTGTTCACAATATAAAAAAATATCCAGCAGGTTAACTTTTGAAGCGGTAAAACAAATGCTTAAGGATGTTTTGAGTTGGTAAGGGACTAATAGATTCTGTACTTTTCGCCCTATGATTGAATCTGATCATGCGCGAGAAAAGGAAAATAATAGAATTGACAGACTTGAAAAAATGAATTACGATTTTTAAAAGTACTGCATTGCTTGAATGAGAATTATATGTTAAGGTAACAGATATAAAGAGAACTTTAAGCATTGATTTATTAAAATAAACACGGATAGCGAGGTGTATTTATGACCATAGAAGAAATTCTTGCAGGAGAATCCAAAAACGTAGAATTCAAAGAGAACCTGCCGGAAAAGAGCATCAAATATATGAAGTCTGTGGTTGCCTTTGCAAATGGAACCGGAGGAAAAATTATTTTTGGAATTGCGGATAAAACCCGAGAAGTGGTTGGCTTTGACAAGGAAGATGTATTCAAAAAGATGGATGCGATTGCCAATGCCGTCTCGGATAGCTGTGAACCGGCAATTATTCCAGATATTACGCTGCAGACAGTTGATGGCAAGACGGTTATTGTGGCAGAAATTTCTGAAGGCAGACAGCGGCCATATTACATTAAAGCGCTTGGACGAGAGAGAGGCGTATATGTCCGTGTTGCTGGAACAACCCGGCTTGCTGACGAGTATATGATCAAAGAGCTGATGCTTGAGGGAAGCAATCGTTATTTTGATCAGGCGTTATGTACTGGACTGAGTGTTACAGAAGAAGAAATTGATACGCTTTGTAAAGCGATGAAGGAGCAGGCAGTCAAAAATGCCCATAATGAGGAGCAGAAAGCATCGGTAAAAGACGTTGGAAAGCAGCAGCTTCGGTCCTGGGGTATTTTGATTGAACGTGATGGAAAAGACTACCCTTCTAACGCTTATGCTATCTTAACGGGCTGTGGAGGGCTTCATGTTGCCATTCAGTGCGGTGTGTTTAAGGGAACAACGAAAGCGGTTTTTGTTGATCGAAGGGAATATACGGGTCCTTTGTGGGAACAAATAGAGGAAGCATTTCAGTTTGTTCTGCGAAATATTCATCTGGGAGCTACGCTTGTCGGCATTTACCGTCAGGATATTTATGAAATCCCGCCGGATGCAATTCGTGAGCTGATTATCAACGCGGTGGTGCATCGCAGCTATCTGGATCATGGTACAATACAGGTTGCGGTGTATGACAACCGACTGGAAATCACATCGCCGGGGAAATTGCCGATGGGACAAACGTTGGAGCGTATGAAAGAAGGCTATTCCAAAATCAGGAATGAAGCCCTTGCACATGCCTTTTCGTATATGAATCTGATTGAACATTGGGGAAGCGGGATTCCGAGAATTATAGACAAGGTAAAATCTGCTGGACTACAGGAACCGGAGTTTATTGGTGGAGAAGTTGACTTGCGTATCAATATCTATCGAGGACAAAACGATACAAATAACGCCAGAATCAACGCCAAGAAAACAAAAAATGGCGTTAATGATATAAAAAATGGCATTGATGGCGTTAAAATATCACGAACGAAGGAACAGGTTCAGATAGAAAAACTGTTACAGGCTATAGAAAAGAACCCATTTGCAACCCAGGCGTATTATGCGGAACAGATCGGTGTGTCCAAAAGAACTGTTTCACGAATATTTGTTTCTTTACAGCAAAATGGTGTGTTGGTACAAAATGGAACAAACAGAAAATCGAATTGGGTAATCATAAAGTAGGAGAAACAGAAGAATGCAAATATTGGTCGATGCAGATGCCTGTCCGGTAATTGAGACGGTTGAGAAAATTGCAAAAGAGCATTGTGTTCCGGTAACACTGTTGTGCGATACCAATCATGATTTGATATTTGATATCGGATTATAGCGAAATAGTCGTGGTTGGTGATGGAGCAGATGCTGTGGATTATGAACTGATCCGTGTCTGTCATAAAGGCGATATTGTCGTATCGCAGGATTATGGTGTGACGGCGATAGCGTTGGGAAGAGGTTCTTATGCGATTAATCATTCTCATGGAGCGTTATTTAAACAACGAAGTGAAAAAATACCCGCATCATCGTGTCAGAAGGACAAAGAAGCGAAAAAAAGGCGGATACTGAGGGATTTGAACAGTCTTTTGAAAAAAATGTTAGGGATGATACAGGAGAAAGAAGGAAAAGAGTTTAGAAGATAAAATTATCAGAGAGTGAAATAAAGTGATTTGATAATATTAGGAGATATGCCCGGATGCTATTTTTCAAAAAGGAAAAAGTGTCAGGGCATTTTTAGGTGCAAAACTAATAAAAATAATTCTGAAAATATAGTAAAAATAAGCATATTGTCAAATGAAACGGAGGTATATAATAAAATATAGAAATATAAGCGGTGAGAAAAATTGAAAGGAAAAGTGCCTATGAAAAAACTCGGAAAATATGGTAAAAAGGTATCCTGCGTGGTAATTGGAATGCTATGTGCAGCAGCGATTGGCGCCTGTGGAAGCACACAAAGTGGTCCCAAGATGAAAAAGATGTGAGAAATGATATTTCTGTCTATGAAGAGGGAGCTGATTTGGAAGGAACGCTTACATATGGAACCTTATTTATTGAGCCGCAGACCCAGCATATGATTGATTTATTTATGAAGGAGCATCCAGGCGTAAAAATTGAAACAAAGGTTGTTTTTGACAATGATGTTACGGATGAACAGTATAATGAAGGCTTAAATACCTTGCTTACAGAACTTGCATCGGATCAACGGGCGGATATTTATGATGCAACGTATTTACCATCGGAAATTAAGACGAAAGGCAGCGGCTATTTCGAGGACTTAAATCAGTATATTGATGCAGATCCTAATTTTAACAGAGATGATTATTACGATAATATCCTGCGAGCAGCAGAAGTCGATGGAAAACTGTATCAAATTCCGGAGGTTTTTATTATGTTATGCTTCGGTTGAATAGAAACATAACGGATGAACTGAATTATGAAGTCCCGGACGAAATGGATATCAATGATTTATATGAGTTATATCAGCAGGCCAAGCCAATTGCAGATGATGATTTTACGATTGATGTACAAAACAATATTTACGTGTTTCTGCCGATGACAGAGGACAGAGCTTATTTGAAGAAGGAAGAAGTAAATTTTGATTCAGAAAATTATGTGGATTTTCTGAGAAAAATGCAGGAACTGTATCAATATCAACCATCCTATGCGACCCATGCATTCACGGATATTAAAAGCTTTTCCGGAAAGAGTGTCCTGCTGAATACATTTACAAATTTACTCGAAGGTTCTCCGAGCGGAATGTTTGAAGAAACCGATACGGCAACAAAACCGATCCTGTTGAAATCAACGGATGGAAAAATTCCTTTCTGGAGAAGTGGTGAGGACTTTTCCATGAGTTCAGGCTGCAAAGATAAAGCGCTTGCATGGGAATTTATCAAATTCTGCATTGGTCAGAAACAATTTGAGTTCGAAGATGCAAACAGTGATTCTTACTACAGAAATTTCTTTACCTATGGCAGTATGCTGAACAAAGAAAACACACGGCAGCTTGTTGCGTATCAATTGGAAAATGATGACGACACAGCAGAAAAATGGGAAGCATACAATGAAAAAGTTTCTGCAAAAGCTTTTCGGGATTTACAGTTAGACAGTATTTTGACTGAAATTCGAAACGAATGTATGGAGCAGAAAATCACCCCAGAGGAATGTGCGAAGCTTTTCAGCAAAGAGCAGAGCTTTATGTTAATGAGTAGAAGCTGTCCTTAATCCATGGAATCAGGTATATGAAATGAAAAAACGAAATTTTATTTATATGTGTTTTATCCTTCCAAGTTTTATCGGGATCATGGCTTTTTACATCGTGCCGTTTCTTCTGTCTTTGTATTTTGCAGTGATTGACAACATGATGAACAAGGAATGGGTGGGTCTTAAAAACTTTAAACTGTTATTCGAAAATGAGTTATTCCTTTCAGCACTCCGTAATACCGGAATTTTTTGCGGGATTGCAATACCGCTGGGAATGGCGATTGCTTTGCTTCTGGTACTGGTTTTGAAAAAGCAGAGGAGAGGTCGAATTCTTCTTATCCTGCTCCTGATCCCATTAATCGTTCCATCTGGAACGGTGATTGCTTTCTGGAAATATTTGTTTGAGAGAAATGGTTTTCTGGATGGGTTTTTACAGCTTTTTGGAAAAAACATGTTCGATATTGAGAATTCCAGATGGGCCATTTTGATTATTATCCTGATGTATCTGTGGAAAAATATCAGTTTTTCGATTGTCCTTTTCTGGTCCGGGATAAACTGGATTCCGCAGATCTATCATGAGCAGTGCCAGCTGGATGGAGCTACAGGGCGGCAGGAATTCCAATATATTACATGGATCTTATTAAAACCAACGACGTTAGTTGTGCTGTTGATGTCGATCGTGAATTCTTTTAAGGTTTTTAAAGAGATCTATATGCTGTATGGGGCCTATCCATCACCGTATGTTTATATGCTGCAGCACTATATGAATAACCAGTTTTTGTCACTTAATATGCAGAAACTGTCTGCTGCAGCATGGTGTATGTTTCTCATACTGGGAATCTTTCTGGGCATCATTTATCGGGTCCAGAGGAAGAATCTGGATTATTTGTAAAGATCTTTTGTGGGTGATTTTATGAAAAAGAGATATTCGAATTTTTTCGAAAAGCTGATCTGCATGGGAGCTGTCATTTTGGCAGTCATTCCGTTGTTGTTTGTGGCTGGAAAGTCGGTACAAGTTCCAGAAGAGTATCTTATATTGCTCTTTAAGAGACCTTTGTATTTGCGGATGATGTGGAATTCCCTGATTATTACTATTCCGGTTTTGATTGGACAGCTTTTGCTTGCACCGCTTGCCGCATACGGCTTTTGGCAATGCAGGTGGAAATACAAGGAGATTTTGTTCTATCTTTACATGATTGTCATGCTTATGCCGCTGCAGCTGACTTTAGTGCCAAATTATTTAGTGGCGAATTGGCTGGGCATTCAAAATTCGTCCTTGGCAATTATTCTTCCGGCAATGTTTCAGCCATTGGGGGTATTTCTGATTCGTCAGCAGATACAGGATTTTCCGCAGGAAACGTTAGAAGCAGCCAGACTGGACGGAGCCAGCGAATACAGAATTTATCGTTCCATTGTAAAGCCTAATTTGAGTTCAGCCATTGCTGCTGCATTAATCCTGATTTTTATTGACAATTGGAATATTGTAGACCAGGCGGTCATTTTTTTGAGAGAGCCATATCAGCAGCCGTTATCCGTGTATCTTTGCCAGATTTTAGAGGAACAGCCGGATATCTTTTATGCAGCGTCCGTTTTTTACGCAGTACCAGTTTTATTGATATTCTTAATGGGACAGGACTATTTGATACAGGGAATCAGTATGTCCGGTGTGAAAGCGTAGAGGGGAAGAAAGTACGATGAAGTTCAAAAAAATAAGTATAGGGTTAATCGCTCTGTGGTTTCTGTTTTTAACTGCCGCAACGTTTTGGTCGGTCAAAGAAGAGAACAAAACGCTTCCTTCCGTCTGGACAGAGGAGGCACAGGAAGGCAGCATTGAGTATGAATTTCCAGTTGATTTGGAAGTAAGCGCAGCTGATCAGGCAATTGGCTATATCAGCGTGTATGATAACGTTCCGGAATCTTTGCTGCAGGAGGGCAGAGATCTTCTGGTTGGAAAAGTGTGTTCTGTCATTCGAAGGATGATTTGTATGAGCTTACGGTAGATCTGTATGAAAAACATTCGATTAGTGAAAACGTTGAGGGAAAAATCGAAATCACTTCTGAAGATGTTTTTCCAAAAGTGATCACACGGCAGGCGATTCATGAAGGAGACTTTGGAAAAACGTGTGTCTATTATATTAAGCGTCAGAAGGGAGCCTGGGGGTATGAAAATATTCTGGAAGAAAAAGCTGTGACATGTTTTCCAAATAGAAATTCAGATTTCGTGGTACTTTTATCAGAAGTAGACGAACCGATGGTCGTAAGCACATCAGAACTGACAAATGGAGAACGGGTGAAATTAACAGAAAAAGATTAAGGAAAAGAATACAGCCTCACTACCGGGACTTTCAGGGGTGAGGCTGTTTCATTATGTTCTATGCATGTGTCGATTTATACAGGCTTTAAAACACATTGTCATCCGAATAATGCGTCATGATACCTTTCGCATTGTAGCCCAATATATTCCGTAACTTATCAATTGCATTTGCTTCTATATATTGATTATGCCATAACCGCTTCATAAGAACTACGGTCCTAATCGTAAGAACTGGAAACATTGTGAATGACAATGAAAAATGTACGACTATCACCAAAGCCGGAAGCCTAGAAACAGGAGATGCGACCTTGACCGGCATTTTAATGGCGCTGGTGGCAGGATTTTTCGGTGTGCTGGAAGAAACCGTCCGCAGAAAAAACGCCAGTAATGCGGTGGTAATTTAAAAAATATGGAAACAAGGAACGATATAGCTTAACGGCTATGCCGTTCTTTGTTTTTTACTTAAGTACATGTTAGAAATTCCCTGATATCTGACAATCACACATTATTTTTACGTAATTTAATGTGTGTTCGTCGCTTTACAGTTGACAATCACACATTATTTCAATATAATATAATGTGTGATTGTCAAAGAGGGGTGAGAAACATGAATGTTAAGGAGAAAATCGAAGAACTGCGAGAAGCGTCAGAGGACGGTACGATTACCGCAGCGCAAGTAACAGAAGCCGGACTGCACCGCAGCGTTTTACAGAAGTTTGTCAAGAGCGGCGAGATATACCGCTTCGGGCGTGGCCTGTATGTGTGGAGCGACGTATGGGAGGATGATTTCTACCTTTTACAGCGAAAGTATGGGCGCGGAATTTATTCGCACGATACTGCTTTGTATCTGCGGGGCTATTCGGATCGTACCCCGGCAAAATATACGATGACCTTTCCCAAAGGCTACAATGCTTCATCCTTGAAACGGGAAAATCTAATTGTCAAGCGCGTTGTGCCGGAGAACTATGAACTTGGCAGAATTGAAATGAAATCCCCATCCGGCAATCCAATTCGTGTTTACAATTTGGAACGGACGCTGTGTGACATCCTGCGCGGCAGCGGCAGTGATATACAGATTGTCGGAGAAGCTATGAAACGCTATGCAGCATCCAAGGATAAGAACATTCACAGACTGATGCAGTACGCAGATCAGCTTCGTGTGAAGCCAAAGGTGCTGCGATATATGGAGGTTTTGCTATAGACTGTTTCAGACCGAAAAAAATGGGGTCAAAATCGCGGTCGAAAATTAAGGGGAAAAGGAAAAATTTTCCATAAAAAAGTTGATTATCTGATAGAAAAATGAAAAGGGGAGCAGATATGCAGTTACTAATCAAACAACGTGTATTTTCCTGGTCAGACACGTATGATATCTATGACGAGCAGGGGAACCAAAAGTATTTTGTGAAAAATGAATTTATCTCGCTGGGACACCGTCTGCATGTGTACGATGCGGCGCATAATGAAATTGGGTTTATCAAACAGAAATTATTTTGCTTTCTTCCGACTTTCGAAATTGAATGGAACGGGCAGTTAATGGGACATATCGAAAAACGTTTTGCACTGTTCCGCCCCAAATACGATGTAGATTTCATGGGATGGCGTGCAGAAGGTGACTTCATGGGATGGGATTACGATGTATATGAAGCCTGCAGTGCAGTCGTCCACGT
The DNA here is from genome assembly GCF_003477865.1 of Blautia sp. AF34-10. Taxonomy (NCBI): domain Bacteria; kingdom Bacillati; phylum Bacillota; class Clostridia; order Lachnospirales; family Lachnospiraceae; genus Blautia; species Blautia sp. AF34-10. The sequence continues at coordinate 37,954 of NZ_QUED01000021.1, read as the reverse complement.
ACATAAAAAACTTCTGAGCTGGGGTGACATGTATGTCATCGAATATGATAATCCGAGCAATGAAATTCCGGCATTATTACTGGTGCTGGCGATCGATGCGGCAAACTGTTCACAAAATAATGGATAGCTGGTGGTGTCTGGAATGGCGTCAGGGGAGATGCGGATATGAGAACTTTGGGAAATATTCTGTGGTTTATATTTGGAGGCATGTTCGGCGGACTTGCATGGATTTTTGCAGGATGCATCTGGTGTATTACGATTGTTGGAATTCCGTTTGGACGGCAGTTTTTCAAGATGGCAAGGCTTTCGTTTATGCCATTTGGCACGAGTGTAATTGGATAAAAGGTGTATGGAAAAAGATCGGGTTACCGGTCTTTTTCTATGCATATCATGAGGCGGCCATTCCTTTGATGCAAATAGAAACATGATAAAAGTATTGCGCAGCAGAATAAAGTATGATACCATAAATTTACAGAAAAAATAAAGAAACGATAGAATATTCAGTATTAATTAAAAAATCAGGAAACAGAAGGGGGGAAGTTTATGAAGATAAGACAGACAATCTTTTTATTACCTTTGTTTTTGCTGGCGGGCTGCGCATCTGCAGGAGGATCACAGAGCAGAGATCTGGATTTAAAGGAACTCTGTACAGAGGAGCAGGTTTTCCAGTATGCGGATTTTGAATGGGGAACGGATTCGGAACAGCTTTTCAAACAGAGCTTCCTGAAGTTTGATGAAAAAGATCTGGGACAGGGTGATGAGAGCAGCACAAAGACATACGAGAGCAAAGAAAAATTTTCCCTGGAAAATGCAGAATCTAACATGGATCTGGAATTTTCGGACGGTCAGCTGAGTCAGGTTTCCTTTACTTTTGACATCGAACAGGATGCCAATACATGGATTCAGAAAGAAGTAGACGAACTGAATTCTTTATACGGCGGAGGAATTGCAACTGGACTCGGAAATCAGATTTATCAGTGGCAGGGGGAGCAGGATACGGTTCTGCAGCTGACGGCTTTTACGGAAGGGGATGAAAGCGCAACCGTTATCTTAAGCGTGGCATCGATGGAATACTCGATTGGATCATAAAATTGACAGATACGAGCGCATCAGACGGCAATGTCTGGTGCGCCTGCTTTTTTGTGAAAAAACTTTCCAAAGCTTTTAAAAGCCAGAAAGATAGAATGACAAAAGTGTCACAGATGTGATATAGTAGTAGAATAATGTGAAAAAGAGAAGGATTTGACAAAAGAGATGGAGTTAGGAAATTTTCAGAAATCAGTAGATTCAGATGAAATCAAAACAATGGCATTTGAAATCATCGGAGAACCGGTAAAAGCAGTTTCCCGCATCTGCGAGCAGTGGGGCGAGGCGGAAGATGAAGTGCGGGAGTACGATGTGTATGTGATCGAGACAGATGCAGGAAAATATACACTGAAGAAAACCGGCAGCAAAGAAGCGCAGATTTATGCGCAGTATCTGTCAAAAGGAGAGTTTCACGTACCGCAGTATGTCGGTATGCGGCAGGCAGAGGATGCGGACTGGATCTGCATGAAGTATGTAGAAGGAAACGACATGCGGGATATGACGGACGAGACAACAGAAAAAGCGGCAGAAACCTTAAGTAAAATTCAGTCGTATTTCTGGACACCGTCGATGGACAAAGCGCCGGAAAATGAAGTGGAGCAGAGATTTGTCGAATACTGGAAACGCGTTCTGCGCCGAGCATCGTCCGTAGCGGATGATCCAATTCTGCGGAAAGCGTATCAGATGTTCCTGGACCGCCAGCTGACCTGTCCATGTACGATGTCAAACGGTGATTTCCTGCAGTGGAATGTGATCTATGACGGCGAAAATGTTGTCATGATTGACTGGGGATTTGGTGGAATGATGCCGTATTCTCTGGACATTGCAAGATTCCTGGCACATGCGACCGAGACACGGAGTACTTTCCCGTTCTACATGAACAATGCACAGAAAGAGCTGTTTCTGGATCGGATGTATGAAGCGTTAAAGACAAAGATTTCACGCGAACAGTTCAATCTGGATGTGAAGCTGGCCACGCTGAATGAGTATATCGAGTTTGTGGAAGCAGAAGAGGACGAAGACGGCTGGTATCTGGAGCATGCACAGGCGCTGGCAGAGGAACTTCTCAATTTGTAAAAAAACGGATTGCATTTATCTGTAAGTTGTCCTATAATAGGGAACAGAAAATAAAAAGAAAGAGCACCATTGGTGTAAAGGTGAGGGAATGTTTCTGCGATAATCGACTTTAAGAAAAACACAAAGAACGGACAGCCTGGAAAACAGGCCTGTTTTTCGTGTACGCTTAAAGACGAGAATCGCTGAATCATTTCCCTTTTTTATGAGAATAGAACAGGGATATTTTTTTGCGGGTCTGTTTTGCGTACGCAGGACAGGCTCGTTTTGCGTAAAAAAGCAGAAAAGAGGCTGCCGGAGCAAAGGGGGCTTCTGTATGATGCAGATAAAAAAATTAACACTGACACATAAAAAAGATCTGCGGGTGATTCTCGAAGATTTTCAGCTTGTACTGAATGACGGTGATAAGGCCGTTATCATTGGAGAGGAGGGAAACGGAAAATCGACGCTGCTGAAGTGGATGTACGATCCCGCACTGACGGAAGATTACATCGAATCCACAGGCGAGCGCATCATCGGAAAGGAGCGGCTTGGATATCTGCCGCAGGAACTTCCGGAGGCGGAGAAAACGAAGACGGTGTATGAGTATTTCTATGAAAAAGAAAAGTTCTGGGATCAGACACCGAAGGATCTGGCGGTGCTGGCAAGAAAATTTGGTCTGACGGAAGAATTTTTCTACCGGGATCAGCAGATGAGTGAGCTTTCCGGCGGCGAGAAGGTGAAAGCGCAGATGATGCGTCTTCTCATGGAGGATGCCACGGTCCTTCTGCTGGATGAGCCGTCAAATGATATTGATCTTGCGACACTGGAACTTCTGGAGAAACTGATCCGCGAATGGGAGCATATTGTTGTTTTCATTTCGCACGATGAAACGCTGATTGAAAACACGGCAAATATGGTCATTCATATTGAACAGATTGTGCGGAAGACAAAATCGAGATACACGGTTGCGAAACTTCCCTATCGGACGTATGTAGAGGAGCGCCTGCAGAATTTCGGGCGCCAGGAACAGAAGGCGCAGAGTGACAGGAGAGAGAAAGCGCTGCGCGATGAGAAATACCGAAAGGTATACCAGAGCGTGCAGAACGCCTTGAGCAACTGTTCCCGTCAGGCACCGTCCGTGGCGAAAAATCTGAGGACAAAATGCATACCGTAAAGGCGATGAACCGCAGATTTGAAAAAGAAGATGCCCGCATGACAGAAATGCCGGAGCAGGAGGAAGCGATTTACTTCCAGCTTGGAGGAGCAGAGGCAGCCATGCCGGCCGGGAAAACGGTCATCGAATATCAGCTTCCGAAACTGGAAACGCCGGATGGAGAGCGGGTTTTGGCGGAAAATATCACCTTAAAGATAAGAGGACCGGAAAAAATATGCATTGTCGGCCCGAACGGGGCAGGTAAAACGACACTGCTGAAAAAGATTGCAGCAGAGCTGAAAGAACGGGAGGATCTCCGCGTAGATTATATGCCGCAGAATTATGAGGATCAGCTGGATCTTTCCATGACGCCGGTCGATTTTCTGGATTCCACCGGGGAGAAGAGTGAGAGGACGAAGATTCGGACGTATCTCGGATCGCTGAAGTACACGGCAGACGAGATGGATCACCCCATCCGCGAACTGTCCGGCGGCCAGAAGGCAAAAGTATTGCTTCTGAAAATGAGCCTTGGCAATGCCAATGTGCTGATTCTGGATGAACCAACCCGAAACTTTTCACCCTTATCGGGACCGGTCATAAGAAAAATGCTCCGCGAATTTCCAGGCGCCATCATCAGCATTTCGCATGACAGGAAGTATATCGGAGAGGTGTGCGGGAAGGAGTATCTGCTGGAAAAAGACGGACTCAGACTGATCAGAGAAGAAAAATAAAAATATTCGATAACGAAAAATACGACGGTGGCTGGCCGTCGTATTTTTCCGTAGAGAGATTATGTTTGTCTTAAGAGAAGGTTTCGCAGCAGATTCTGTTCCGGTGAAGTCGGGAAAAATGTTGATTTTATATTGAATTAAGTCGGGAAAAATGTTAAATTAGGGTAAGAATAACACAGGAAAAATGTGAAATAATAAAAAAGAGAAATGGAGGAAGATCAGCATGCGTCGATTTGCAATGGATAAACTATTAGACTGGAAGAAAAAAAGTAACAGAAAACCACTGATTTTAATGGGAGCCCGGCAGGTTGGTAAAACGTGGTTAATGAAAGAATTTGGTAAGACATATTATGAAAAAACCGCCTACATTTCTTTTTACAATAATCAGAGAATGCAGGCGGTTTTCGATACGGATTTCGATATAAAACGTATTATTATGAACCTCAATATTGAATCAGGTGTAGCGATTACCCCAGAGAATACATTGATTGTTCTGGATGAAATTCAAAATGCACCGAAAGCGTTGGAATCTTTGAAATATTTTTGCGAAGAAGCACCGGAATATCATGTAATAGCAGCAGGTTCACTTCTTGGCGTGGCGCTTCATGAGGGAATATCCTATCCGGTGGGAAAAGTAGATTTACTGGATTTATATCCATTCAATTTTAGAGAATTCCTGTGCGCTATGGACGAAGAAGGGCTGGAAAGTGCATTGGAAACAAAGGATTACAATTTAATTGACAATTTTGCGGATAAATATTTGTTCTGGTTAAAAAATTATTATTATACAGGAGGCATGCCAGCAGTTGTGGATGCATTTCGGCTGAACAAAGATTATGCAGAAGTACGACAGATACAGAGTGATATTGTACGGCAGTATGAGGGTGATTTTGGAAAGCATATTGAAGCAAAAGTTCTCCCAAGAATACGAATGGTATGGGATTCTATTCCGAGGCAGCTGGCGAAGGAGAATAAAAAATTTTTCTTTGGACAGATAAAGAAAGGAGCCAGAAGCAGCGAATTTGAAATAGCAATTCAGTGGCTTCTGGATTGTGGATTAGTATATAAAGTCAACCGGGTAAATGAGCCTCATATGCCGCTGAAGGCGTATAAAAATATGAATGCATATAAATTATTCGTACTGGATGTAGGACTGCTCGGAGCAATGAGTGAACTGCCAGCAGAATCCATATTGGAGGGTAACGATATTTTTGTTGAATTTAAAGGCGCGCTTACAGAACAGTACGTTCTGCAGCAGTTGATTTCAGATACCCCTTATACGCCATATTATTATGGAAATGAAAAAGCAACTTTCGAGCAGGATTTTCTGATTCAGAAGGCAAAGAGTATTGTGCCGATTGAAGTAAAGGCGGAACAGAACATTCGATCCCATAGTCTTAAAACATATTGCGAAAAATTCCAGCCGGAAGAAGCAGTTCGATTTTCAACATTGAAGTATAAAGAGCAGGAGCGGATGGTAAATATGCCATTATACGCTGTTTGCAACTTATAAATTAAAACAGCTATAAATCCCACGAAAGAAGGTGATCCCCATGCCATTTAAAATCATCCGAAACGACATCACAAAAGTTCATGCCGATGCGATCGTCAACACAGCCAACCCTTAGCCAATTTACGTGAAAACGTATCAGAGGGGCGGTTACTTTAATCAAAGCCAGACGTTCCACCCGTTTTACCAGCCGGAGAAGATCAAAAAGGAAGAACTGGACAAAATTCTCGAAGCCGACAGCATCGCTGATGACAGCACAATCCAGAATGCTTTTTACGATGCCCCGACAGTTGTCTATCTGTTTGCACCGTATACCTACCCAAACGACGCACAGGACTGCTGCGTTGCAAAATCATTTACGATCAGGCAGAATAAACCGAAAAATCCCGGGGAAATATGTGAACTTCCGGGGTTCATTTTGGATGGAAATATTCTTGCAATTTTACAGCGCAGTTATTATAATAAAGACAAGTTCTGCGGTAAACTCATTTTTCGCAGAAAACGCCAGAAGCGGAGGCTGACGTTCAAAAAACAAAAAAGGAGCGTAAGAGAAATGGCAAAAATTTTAATTAGCCTTCTAAATATTTACAGGGCGCAGGGGAAATGAAAAACATCGGAACATATGCGGCAAAATACGGAAAGAAAGCACTGGTTCTGATCAGCCAGGGAGGCTACAGACGGATCGGAGCAATGATCGAAGAAAGCTTTGCGGGAAGCGACTGCGACGTTGTTTTTGATTATTTCAACGGCGAGTGCTGTGAGAGTGAGATCAACCGTCTGGTTGCTATCGTGAAAGAAAAAGGCTGTGATCTGGTTATCGGTGTCGGCGGAGGCAAAATTTTTGATACCGCAAAAGCAGTTGCCTACTACGCAGAAACACCAGTATTCATCTGCCCGACCATTGCATCGACCGATGCACCGTGCAGCGCACTGTCTGTTGTATACACAGAAGAGGGTGTATTCGAGAGATACCTCTTCCTTCCGGCAAACCCGAACCTGGTTCTGATGGACACTGACATCATCGTAAAATCTCCAGTCCGCCTGACCGTAGCCGGAATGGGTGATGCACTTGCCACCTATTTTGAAGCAAGAGCCTGCCAGAGAAGCGGAGCTACTTCCTGCGCCGGTGGAAAAACAACCGAGGCAGCGATGGCACTCGCGAAACTCTGCTTTGACACTCTGATGGAAGAAGGTGTAAAAGCCAAAATCGCTCTTGAAGCCGGCGTATGCACCCCGGCAGTCGAGAAAGTCATCGAGGCCAACACCCTCCTTTCCGGAATCGGTTTTGAAAGCGCAGGCCTCGCAGGAGCCCACGCCATCCACAACGGCTTCACCGTACTCGAAGAGTGCCATCATATGTACCACGGTGAAAAAGTAGCCTTCGGAACCCTGACTCAGCTCGTCCTGGAAAACGTACCGCTCGATGAACTCGAAGACATCATCTTATGGTGCATCGAAGTCGGTCTCCCAGTCACCTTGGCTGAACTCGGTGCCGGAAACGTAACCGACGACCAGCTCATGGAAGTAGCCAAAACCGCATGCGCAGAGACCGACACCCTCCACAATATGCCATTCGAAGTAACCCCGGAGACCGTCTTCGCCGCCATTAAAGCAGCCGACGCCTACGGTAGATACTATCTCGACGAAGAAGAATAACCCGTATGAAAAAAGATCTCCTGCCAACCCAAGGAGATCTTTTTTCATACCCAAATTTAATCAATACAAAAAATAGAAGTTTCCAACTCCCTTCCTATATGTTAAAATAAACTCACCCCATTTCACAGAAAAAACATAAACCCATGTTAAAGTAAAATGGTAAAAATATCAAACATAAAAACACAACGAGATCAGGAAAAAGCACGAGCGGGCGGGCAGCCGGGCGTTTTCCGTCCGTCATATAAAGGAGACAAAACTCATGGAAAAATTAAAAATCCTAGTAGTAGACGACGAAAGCCGCATGCGCAAACTCGTCAAAGATTTCTTAGTAAAAGCCGGATACGACGTCATCGAAGCCGGTGACGGCGAACAGGCTGTAGACACCTTCTACGCCCAGAAAGACATCGCCCTCATCATCCTCGACGTCATGATGCCCAAAATGGACGGCTGGCAGGTCTGCCGCGAAATCCGCCAGAACTCCAAAGTCCCGATCATCATGCTCACCGCCAAAAGCGAAGAACGCGATGAACTCCTCGGCTTTGAGCTCGGCGTAGACGAATACATCTCAAAACCATTCTCCCCGAAAATCCTCGTCGCCCGCGTCGAAGCCATCCTGCGCCGCAGTGGCAAAACCGGCGAAGACGACGTATTAGAAGCCGGCGGCATCCGCATCGACAAAGCCGCCCACATGGCATCCATTGACGGAAAACCAATGGAGTTAAGCTATAAAGAATTCGAACTCCTCACCTACTTCCTCGAAAACCAGGGAATCGCCCTCTCCAGAGAAAAAATCCTGAACAACGTCTGGAACTACGACTACTACGGCGACGCACGCACCATCGACACCCACGTCAAAAAACTCCGCAGCAAAATGGGCGACAAAGGCGATTTAATCAAGACCATCTGGGGCATGGGCTATAAATTCGAGGCGGACGAATCATGAACGGAACAGAAAAACAAAATGAGACTTCCATGGAGATACCTGCAGAAGATTCCCGTGTGACAATGGGAAACCAGACGGAGAAAAAGCACCGGTTTCACTTGAAAATGCCACAAAAGGGAAGAAAACACTCCGTCAAAAAACGAATTGCCTACACTTTTATTGCGACCATGGCGGCTACCCTGCTTATCATCGGCCTGATCAATTACTTCTTTCTCGGGTCCTTTTATATCCGGGATAAAGAACACATTCTGGCAGAGAGCTTTCAGAAACTGAATGCGACAGGCGGAGACAGCGACAATATCCCTGATACCTTCGAGCAGTTCTGCGCTACCAACAACCTGAAAGTCATTATTACCGGACCGGAGCTCAGCAGCTTCGTCTATTCCAACGCAACCGACCGCCAGAGCCTCCAGACCCTGATCTTCGGCCTGATCAGCGGAAACGAGCAGGCAAATACCAAAGTCGTTGACAGCAAAGACAACTATCAGATCCAGAAATTCTACGACAGCCACGCCGATGCCGAGTATCTGCAGATCATCGGCTGGTTTGACAATGGAAACTGCTACTTTGCAAGATGCCCGCTGGAGAGCATCACGGATGCGGTCGGCCTTTCCAACCAGTTTTACCTCTTTATCGGCATTCCGATCATCATCATCGGTGCCATTGTGATCTGGATCATCACCCGCCAGATCGTCCGTCCGGTGCAGGAGCTGACCGAAATTTCGAAAAAAATGGCAGCCCTTGACTTCGATGCCCGTTACGTGAGCGGCGGAAAAGACGAGATCGGCGAGCTTGGAAACAACTTCAATGTCATGTCCGAACAGCTTGAGCAGGCGATTTCCGAGCTGAAAAGTGCGAACGTTGAGCTGCAGAAAGATATTGACAAAAAAACGCAGATTGATGAAATGCGCCGCGAGTTCCTCTCAAATGTTACACATGAGCTGAAAACCCCGATCGCTCTGATTCAGGGTTATGCGGAAGGCCTGAAAGACAACATTAACGACGATGAGGAAAGCCGCGAGTTCTACTGCGATGTCATCATCGACGAGGCGGCAAAGATGAACGAGATGGTCAAAAAACTCCTGAACCTGAACCAACTCGAGTTCGGTGAGGATCAGGTCAATATGGAACGGTTCGATCTGAACGCCGTGATTAAAGGCGTGCTGCAGTCCTCCGACATCCTGATCCGCCAGAAAGAGGCAAAAGTGCTCTTTACCGGCGGCGACCCGCTCTATGTCTGGGGCGATGAATTCAAGGTCGAGGAGGTTATCACCAACTATCTGACGAATGCCCTCAACCATCTGGACTACGACCACACGATTGAGATCAGCTGCAAAAAAGAAGGGAATGTCGTAAAAACAACCGTTTTCAATACCGGGGACCCGATCCCGGAGGAGGATCTCGACAAGGTATGGGTGAAATTCTTCAAGGTGGACAAAGCGAGAACAAGGGAATACGGCGGAAGCGGCATCGGCCTTTCCATCGTAAAAGCCATTATGGATTCCTTCCAGCAGCAGTGCGGCTGCCAGAATTACGACAACGGTGTGGCATTCTGGTTCACACTGGAGGCAGATGGAAAAACGGAAGAAGCATGATTGCAAAAAGCGTGCCAGAAAAAGGAAATACAGCCTTTTCCTGGTGCGCTTTTCTTGCATAAAGGAAAAAGATGGTGTAGAATAATAGCACAAACGGTCGAAAAGAGAGGGAGAGAAGAGATGGCGGATTCCAACAGTACAAAGAGTGCGCTTGCAGATGCAATGAAAAAATTGATGGTACGCAAGTCTTTTGCGAAAATCAGTATTTCAGATCTCTGCGAGGAATGCGGTCTGAACCGGAAAAGCTTTTATTATCATTTTAAAGATAAATACGATCTGGTAAACTGGATCTTTTATGTGGACTTTCTGACAAACATGGGCGGAAAGAACTTTGAGAATGAATGGGATGTGCTGGTGGCGGTCTGCAATATTTTCTATCAGAATAAAGCATTTTACCAGAGTGCCCTGAGGATCGAAGGGCAGAACAGTTTTAAGGATTACTTTTACGAGATGCTCGAGCCGGTCATGGCGTTTTTTGTACAGGATCTCTTTCAGGTACAGAATCAGAAACTGTTTGTAACGTTCTTTTGTGATGCCTTCCTGACCGCGGTTCTGCGCTGGTTTCCATGGAAAGCGAGCTGGAACCGGAAACGTTTGTCGAAGAACTGAAAGAAGTGATATACAGATCATCAGAAAAAATAGCAGCCAAAGCGGAACCAAAGAAATAAAATTCCGCTTTGGCTGTACTTTTATGCATCTGCGAGCAGTTCACGGTAAAATATATTCCGAAGAGACAACTCTTCAAAGGAAACGGTGGGCGTATCGAGTGTGCGGGCCATGTGATCCGGCAGAAGCAGCAGATACGCCGGATTGGCGGTGATAATCTGCTCAATTTTGCGGGAGTCTTCCTGCACTTCGATCGGGAAGAATGGCTGTATGGGGGTGAAGCGGTACTGTTGAACAACATCGGAAACAGCCCGGATACTTTCTTTTGAGCACGAATCATCTGCGACCAGAAAGAAAAAGACACTCTGTTCCATCTGGGAATACAGGTGGTCAAAAGAGAGCAGATAAGCGGCAGCATCTGCATCCTGATAGACTTTGTGCATACCGAACAGCGTTTTCTGACGGCGCAGGGCTTTTGCCATGGAAACCGTTGAGGGGGCATCAATTGGAAGAGAAACCATCAGGTTCGGGCAGGATAAAAGCAGTTTCTGCTGTTTTTCGGTAAGCGGCGTATCGGAAAGAAACCAAAGAAACGCGCATTCCGGATGCGACTGGATGACGGCAAGGTAGGATTCCATATCCTCATGATGATCCATGGAGCGGAGCTGATAAGAGTAGATGCCGTATGTCAGACCGGTTCTGACCACGGATGCAAAAAACGAGGAATCGTAAGTGTCCGGGATGCGGCTGTCGAGACGGAGCTTGACAACCCAGGGAACAGCAAAGGAAAGTTCTTTCTGCTTCTGGCGCAGAATCTGCGCACCGTAGGTAAAACTGTTGTAGCCGATGTTGATGCCGAACTGACGAAGCGCTTCCGGATCGTTGCTGCGCAGCAGAAAGTCGATTGCCTGATAATACGGGCTTTCATCGTTGCGCAGAAGATCCTGAAAAATGGCAAAAATCTGATTCTGAAAGCGGCCGCGGGAAAACTGGCGGCCAAGATCGCAGAGCTTGCGGACGCTGCGTTTCGGATCTGCGTCCATCTCCACCATCGCGCGTGCAACTGTTGTGTCGATCAGTGCGCGGGTGATGTCCTGTGAATTCATAATGTGTTCCTCCGATCAAGTAAAATAAGCTGTTTTTATCATAGCAAAAAGAACACGGTAAAAACAGGGACAAAGAACAGGAATTGTCTAAAAACTCCATTCCTTAAGGAAAATTTACCAGATCTTCAGAAGAAATTTCTTTTTCTTTTGTGGAAAAAGTGGTAAAATAAAGTTAGATGGTGCAAACTATCGATTCTGCCGCGCCAAAAACGCGGCGGAACCATCCGAAACAATTCCAGAAAAATAGGAAAAACGAAATGGTTTTCGAACATGGAAGATAAAAGGAGGCGTTTTGCATGAAATTTGATATGCACTGCCACACAAAAGAGGGTTCGATGGATGGAAAAGTCATGATTGAGGAGTACATCCGAACACTGAAACGAAAAGGATTTGGAGGAATGTTGGTATCCGACCACGATTCCTATGACGGATACCGCGAGTGGAAGAATGCCATCAAGGGAAGAGCACACCAGGATTTTGTGGTATTAAAAGGTGTTGAGTACGATACGTGCGACTGCGGCCACATTCTTGTGATTATGCCGTTCGGCGTAAAATTAAAAATTCTGGAGCTGCGCGGCCTGCCGGGATCGATCCTTGTCAAGATCGTCCATGCGTACGGCGGAATTTTAGGACCGGCGCATCCGTACGGCGAAAAATTTATGAGCATGATCAGCACGAATGAACGGAAGAAAAAGTATCAGCAGCGGATTGCCCAGCTTCTCCCGCAGTTCGATTTTGTTGAAATTTTCAATGCGTGTGAGAGCGCGGGGACGAACGCAAAAGCGAAACGGCTGGCGGAGAAATTCAATAAGCCCGGCTTTGGCGGAAGCGATGCGCACCGGCTGGACTGCATCGGAAAAGCGTATACCGAGCTGCCGGATACTATCAGAAGTGAGGATGATCTGATCGCCTACGTAAAAACGTGCCCGCAGATCGAATGCGGCGGCGAACATTACAACGGAACGACGAAAGACCGGATCGGCCGCCTGAACATGGTGCTTGTGGATTCGTTCTATTTCTACAACAAACTTGCAAATGGCTGGCGCTGGCGGAAGCGGAGACGTGAGCTGTTTGATATCATAGAGAAAAAACTCTGATGAATGCCTGGCAAAAAAGCGTGCCGGAAACGTTTCGTTCGGCACGCTTTTTCCTGCCCTGTATTTGAATCGAAAAAGAGAGGAAACATACGTATGCTTGCAATATTTCTTGCGCCGGTCTACATACTGGCAAATGTATTTACCGCCTACTGGCTGCTGCGGTGGATGAAGGAGGTGCATCCTTTGTTCCGCCATCCGGCCGTGCTGGGTGTCATTTTGGTGCTGTATGCATTTTTTGCACTTTCCCTGCTGACGAGCTTTCTGATCAAAAGAGATCCCGTTCACCGGATTTTAAAGGTCATCAGCAACTGCTGGCTTGGCATGTATCTGTATTTTCTTGGCTTCACCGCGATTCTGGTGCTGCTGCGCTTCATTTTTGCGCATACGGCACTGACGAAAACTTGGCTGTATTCTCCGATGGGATTGAAAGCGGTCGGCCTTGGCGCGATCCTTTTTGTGACGGGAATGTGCATCTACGGAATGGTGCATGCAGTCCATATTTACACGACACGATATGAGGTTCCATCGAAAAAGGATGCACATCTGAAAATTGCGCTCGTCGCAGATCTTCATCTGGGGTACAGCATCGGCAGTCATCAGATGGAAGAGATGGTGGAAAAATCAATGCTGAGGAGCCGGATGTCGTTGTGATTGCCGGGGATATTTTTGATAATGAGTACGATGCCATCTATGAGCCGGACCGCGTGGCGGATCTTCTGGCGGGCTTAAAGAGCCGGTACGGCACGTACGCCTGCTACGGCAACCACGATCTCGATGAGAAGATTCTCGCGGGCTTTACGTTTGAGACGAAGGAGGAGCGCATCGCCGACCGCCGGTTCGGTGAGTTTCTGGACCGCGCGAAGATTCATCTGCTGGAGGATGATGTGGTCTGTATCGATGATGCCTTTTATCTGGCGGGCCGAAAAGATCCCGACCGGATCCGCAAAACGCAGGAGACACGCGACACGCCGTCCGAACTGCTTACCGGACTGGACCAGTCGCTTCCAGTTTTTGTGATTGACCACCAGCCGTCGGAGCTGACCGAGCTGGCAGAGGCAGGCGCAGACCTTGATCTTGGCGGCCATACGCACGACGGACAGCTCTTCCCAGGCAATATCCTTACCGGCCTGATGTGGGAGAATGCCTGCGGGATGAAGAAAGTCGGAGACATGTACAGCATCGTCACATCCGGCGTGGGTCTCTGGGGACCGCCGATGCGGATCGGGACGAAAGCGGAAGTGGTGATGATCGATTACGGAAAATAAGGGTTGACAAAACCGGAACGCAGAATTATAATACAACAAAACTACGAAACAGAGGTTATCAACGATGAACGAGATGCACAGCGTACAGATGCACAGGGACGACGATTGATAGCGCTTGTATCAAAGTGAAGACTACTATACTTCACAGGTACAGGCGCTGATTGTGTTGTACCTGTGTGGAAGATAAGGCAAAGGGAAACCACACTGGGAGAAAAAGAAATACCCCGTGTGGTTTTTCTTTGCCATTTTTTATCCATGCGGGAATGACTTGAAATTTACATCAGAGAAGGGTTGTGATCGTATGGGACATACAGATTATGTCCATATGGATTTTCTGCTGATTTTGCGGCGATAAAGAAAAATCAGAACAGAAAGGCAGAAAAGACTATGAAGACAGAAATGAATACCGTAAAAGTAAGAAAAACAGAGGAACTCGAAGCAGAGCAGTTAGGAGCACACATCGGCGAAATCGTGCGGCTGCATGGAAGCATTTACAAAATCCGAAAAATGAGCTCATTTGCATTTGTGCTGCTTCGGACGAAACGGCAGATGGTACAGTGCGTGTACGAGCCGGCGTATGCCCGGTTTGCATTGGAGGAATTAAAAGAAGAGGCGTGTGTCCGGTTTACCGCGGAGGTGATCCGTGAAGAGCGTTCCAGAAGCGGGTATGACCTGCATCTGTTAGACGTGGAAATCCTCTCCGAGCCGGAAGAAGTACCGCCGGTTGTCATCAACCAGAAGCGGGTCAACACTTCCATCGAGAACCTGCTGGACTACCGGCCCATCACGCTGCGAAATGAAAAAGAGCGCGCGGTTTTCCAAACTCAGGCCAGGATCTGTCAGGCGTTCCGCGAATTTCTGGATGGACAGCACTTCACCGAAATCCACACACCGAAGCTCGTAGCAGCGGGAGCCGAGGGCGGAGCTAATATCTTCTCCCTGTCGTATTTCGGCGAACAGGCATATCTGGCGCAGAGCCCGCAGTTTTACAAGCAGATGATGGTCGGCGTCTTCGAGCGTGTCTACGAGATCGCACCGGTCTTCCGGGCGGAGAAGCACGACACGGCGCGTCATCTGAACGAATATACAAGCGTGGACTTTGAGATGGGCTATATCGAGAATTTTGAGGACATCATGGCGATGGAGCAGGAAATGCTGCGGTACACATTTGGACGGCTGCAGGAGACATGCGGAGCGGAGCTTTCGCTTTAAAAGCAGAGGTGCCGGTGATCACGGAGATTCCGAGAATCCGTTTTTCCGAGGCGAAAGAGCTGGTGAGCCGCGTATACAAAAGAGCCTTTTCGGAGAAACTGGACTTTGAACCGGAGGAGGAAAAACTGCTGTGCGAATACGTGAAGAAAACGACAGGCAGTGATTTCGTATTTGTGACACATTATCCAAGCGCCAAGCGCCCGTTCTACGCGATGGACAGCAGAGAAAACCCGGCAGTGACGGAAAGTTTTGACCTTCTCTTCCGCGGCCTTGAAGTGACAACCGGCGGCCAGCGCATCCACAATTACCGGGAGCAGGTGGAAAAGATCGAAAGCCGCGGCATGCATGTTGAAGCGTTTGAGAGCTATCTAATGATGCACCGCTGCGGCATGCCCCCGCACGGCGGCCTCGGTCTTGGGCTGGAGCGGTTTACGGCACGGCTTCTCGGATTTGAAAATGTGCGGAACGCATCCCTGTTTCCAAGAGACATTCACCGTCTGATTCCGTAAACCAGAAGAGTGTAAAAAACTCCGGCGAAGCCGTGGCGCAGATTCACGGGCTTAGCCGGAGTTTCATAAGATTTCCCTCCCTTTTGAAAGATAGCGTAACCGTTTGGATATTTCTGTTATACACCAGGGGAGTGAAAATGACAAATTGTTTATTGCAGACAGGATTGCTGTATAAAAGTCAGAATTTTTGCAGAAATGAGCCTTGTAAAGCGTCCGAAAATAGGCTATACTAAACAAGGTTTGGCTGCCGGCAGAATCTGGCAGTATCGGCAAATATTGGAAAAAAGAAAGACGGGAGTTTCCCGGTTTGAGGATAGGAAAATATGAAATTATATGACATTTCCGGAGAGCAGTTTTCCGCAATGGACGCGCCGCGCCATCTGATGACGGAGGAAGGAACGGCGCAGACGACGCTCGACCGGTCACTTGGCATCTGTCAGGTGGCGGAGCTTGAGGGAAAAGTGACAAGAGAAGTGCTCGAGGAGGTCATGGAAGAAGACTGTGAACGTCTCCTGATCCGCGGCGATGCGCAGATTACACGCGATGGGGCAGATTACCTGGCAGAGAAAAAACTGGTGCTGCTCGGTGTGGAGCAGGAAACTGTCGGAAATGAGACATCGGGGAATGATGTTCATCAGCAGCTGCTGAAAAAGGTACGGTGATTGTCGAAAATCTGAATCTGGAGAAAGTGACCTCGGGTCATTATTTTCTTGTGGCTGCTCCGGTCAAAAAGAAACACCAGTACGGCGGACCGATCCGCGCGGTTCTGATCGAAAATTAGAAAATGCTTTGTGTGAATCTGAAAATGCAATGTAAAATATAACGGAAAGAGAAAAACAGGAAAAAGTGTTCCCTTGTGGGACACTTTTTTTGATGTGTCCCAAACAGCGGAACTTTGGGTTGTATTTTCAAAATATGAAGAATATAATGGGAAAAAGCCGAGATGTGGTATTGAAAACCAGATCTGTCTCAGGCATAAAAATATTAAACTATTACAAAGGAGATCGTGAACAATGGATGGAAAAATGAAAGTAGAAAGAGCCGCTGCAGGCGCTGCGATCGATGGTGTTTTAAAATATGTGAATCACGGAGACGACAGAACAAAAGCGCTGTTGAATCTGACGGATTTTGTACAGAAATTTACCGGAAATATGTTTGCGGAGAAAACCTTCGACAACATCCGCACCATGCTGCAAAATCCGGACAACAAATGGGTACAGTACGTCAACCGCGGACTGGATGAGCTGGATCCGCAGGTGATCAAAATGACTGCTTTAAATTTAGGATTTCAGGCGGCTTTTGTCGGAACGAAACAGATCCGTATGAACCGTGAAAAATACAACTGCAATATCCCATGGACCATGCTGGTAGATCCGACGAGTGCCTGTAATCTGCACTGCACCGGATGCTGGGCAGCAGAATATGGTCATAAGCTGAATCTCTCCTATGAAAAGCTTTCCGATATTGTAAGTCAGGGAAAAGAACTGGGAACGTATTTTTATATGTTCACCGGCGGCGAACCGCTTGTACGTAAAAAAGATATCCTGCGTCTGGCAGAAGAGCATCATGACTGTGAATTCCACTGCTTCACGAATGGAACCCTGATCGACGAGGAGTTCTGTGAAGCAGTTCAGAAGCTCGGCAATATCTCCTTCTCCCTGTCACTGGAAGGCTTTGAGGAAGTAAATGACGGCCGCCGTGGTGCAGGTATTTTCGACAAAGTTCTGGCAGCCATGGATCTGATGAAAAAACATGGTCTCTTGTTTGGAACCTCCATCTGTTATACAAGAGCCAATCTCGAGACTGTGACAAGTGATAAATTCCTAGATCTGCTGATCGAACATGGCTGCCGCTACAGCTGGTATTTCCACTTTATGCCGGTTGGTATGGATGCAGCACCGGAGCTGATGCCGACGGTTGAGCAGAGAAAATATATCTATCACAGACTGCGTGAGATCCGTTCCGATAAGAGCGACAAACAGATTTTTGTTATGGACTTCCAGAACGACGGTGAGTTCGTCGGAGGCTGTATCGCAGGAGGAAGAAACTACTGCCATATCAATGCAAACGGCGATGTGGAGCCGTGTGTTTTCATCCATTACTCCGGCGCCAACATCAACGAAGTTTCCCTGATCGAAGCACTGCAGCAGCCGTTGTTCCAGGCATACCGCGATGGACAGCCGTTCAACCGCAACCACCTGCGCCCATGTCCGATGCTCGAAAATCCGGAACTGCTGCGTGAGATGGTAGAGAAGACCGGCGCGAAGTCAACCGACCTGCAGTCCCCGGAGAGCGCAGAGCATTTGTGCGGAAAATGCGACCTGTATGCAGCAGAGTGGAAAAAAGCCGCAGACGAGCTGTGGGCAGAGAATCCGCATCACAAACAGAGATATGAGAACTATAAGAAAGAGAACCTGGACGAGGAGGCAAAAGCTTCCACAGAGGAAATTCTTTCCGGAATCCGCGGATAATGCGATGCATGAACTGAATCAATGACAGAAATAAGACGCCGGGAAACGGGATAAAGCCTGTTTTCCGGTGTCTTTATGTTTCAATCCAATTCAATCTAAGTCCGACAGGTCTTGCAGAAAAAAGGCAGATCCCGTATACTGGTAGAAGCAAAAAGATATTTTAACGACAGAGAGGATTAAAAAATAGAAGATGAACGATTCATTTTTACAGGAACAGGGCGTAAGCGGGGCGTTAATTGAGAGTGTGCAGAAATTCCGCGAGAGCTATCCGGTGGCGGAGGGCTTAGAGAACCGCATGAGCACGCCGGAAATCCCGTTTTTCGGAAAAGAGATTCTGGAGATGGCAATTGCCGCGCTGCTGCAGGGCGAAAATCTGCTGCTGACCGGCGAGAAGGCAACGGGAAAAAACGTGCTGGCAGAGACACTGGCGTATGTTTTCGGAAGACCGACGTACAACGTTTCCTTCCATGTAAACACAGGAAGCGCCGAGCTGATCGGAACCGATACGTTCCAGAACCAGGAGGTCACACTCCGGAAGGGCAGCATTTACCGTTGTGCCGAGGAAGGCGGCTTTGGTATTCTCGATGAGATCAACATGGCGAAAAACGATGCGGTCAGTGTTCTTCACGCCGCGCTCGACTACCGCCGCATCATCGATGTGCCGGGCTACGATAAAATTCCGCTTCACCCGGCGGCGCGGATGATCGGAACGATGAATTACGGCTATGCGGGAACGAGGGAGCTGAATGAAGCGCTGGTGTCCCGCTTTCTGGTGATTGACATGCCGCCGCTTACAGAAGAGACACTGTTTTATCTGATGCAGTCAAAATTCCCGGATCTGAAACCGGCGGCACGCGAAGCGCTGGCCGGCCTTTACCTCGATCTGCAGAAAAAGGCAAAACAGGCGGAAATCACCACGCGCGCGCTCGACCTCCGCGGCCTGTTCGGAGCGATCGGCACGATGCGCCAGGGGCTGTCCCCGTATCTTGCGGTGCAGATCGGCATTGTCAATAAATGCTTTGACCTGTTTGAAAAAGAGATCGTGCGGGATGTCGTGCGCACGCGGATTCCGGAAGAGTGGACGCCGCAGGATGTTTTTTAGAGGAAATACGTATGGTGACAGAGGAAACATTAAAAACGCATGAGATGGAGCTGGAAAGCCGGATCCGCAATCTCGTCTGGACTGTCAGCGGCGACTATACGCTGAAGCTGAACCCGGACGTGGAGCGGTATGCGAAAGAGCCGGATACGGTGCTGTACGATACGATCCGCCAGGGTGCCTTTTCGTGTTACTTTGATCGGGAAGCCTACAGCCTGTATCTGGTGAAGAAGGTTTACAGCGGCGCAGCGGAGGGAGAACTGATGATGCTCGCCCAGCTGGTGACGGAGGAGGCCGTATCGAAGCGGCTCGAAAGCGAGCGCCCCGGTGTCAAGGGCTTTCGAAGGAGAGCAGCGGAGGAAATACTGGACCACTCTTTTGAAACTCTATCCAGAAATGAGACAGGCCGCCTGAAACTGGAGTATCTGCGCGGAAGAAGAGAAGAGGACGAGGGGAAAAGCCCTTCATACTCGGGAAAAACGCGGGAGTGGATGGAGCTGCTGAAGCACGCATCCGAAACAGCGGATACAATGGAACTGATTCGGGTGACGGACGAGCTGTACAATAAGGTCGTCGATCCCGCATTTGTGAAAAAGCACGGTGATCTTGCCTCGGTTCTTGCGGTAACGATCGAGGAGCTCACCGAGTATTCCTGGAAGGATTTCCTTTCGGAGGAACTGTACGAGGACGGGCTCGAGACATATCTGGAGCGAGTTTCGCTTGATATGACAAATTTCACATCAAAAGAGGCGGAAGAGAAGAAAGAAAAAACAGCGGGAAGCGATACCAAAAAGGTCGTTGTCGTCGATGAGAAAGCGCTGGCACGGATGTATCAGTACATTCAGCGCAATTACGGAAAAACGTGGCTCTCGGAGAGTGAGGAGAAAAGCCGGAATTACCAGCTCTGCCGCGGCATCCACAGCGACTGCAGCCTCTATTACACGGAGGGTGTGCTGAAAAATCCGGTCGGAAAGTATTATCAGCTCTCCTACGCGCAGAAGCAGAAGGATAAAAATCTTCATGCCTATTACGACCAGCACCGCGCGGTGCGGCAGAACATTTCGCTGCTGTATCAGGAACTGAAAAAAGCGATGCTGCTGCAGGAGGATCAGTCGTTTGCGGATGCAGACCACGGAATTTTACAGCCCGCGCGGATGTGGAAGGTGGGACGGAGCCAGAATGCGGATCTGTTCCGGCTGGAGCAGCGGCGGAATTCGCTGGATTTTGTCGTGGATATTCTTGTGGATGCGAGCGGTTCCCAGCGGCCGCGCCAGGAGAATGTGACACTGCAGACGTACATTCTGGCGGAGACCTTAAGCCGCCTGCACATCCCGTTCCGCGTGATGAGCTTCTGTACGTTCTGGGATTACACGATCCTGCACCGGATGCGCGATTACGACGATCCGCGGGAGAAGAACAGCAATATTTTTGAGTATATCACATCCTCAAACAACCGCGATGGGCTTGCTGTCAAGGCGGCGGGGATGGATCTTTTAAAACGCCAGGAGGACCGGAAGCTGCTGATTCTCTTAAGCGACGGAAAGCCGTACGATGTGCTGGTGAACCGGCCGAATGCGAGAAATCCAAAGCCGTACCGGGATGACTATGCGCTGCATGACACGGCAACTGAGGTGCGGCGCCTCAGGCAGCAGGGTGTCTCGGTGCTTGGGGTCTTTGTAGGCGAGGAGACGGAGCTTATGGCGGAGCAGAAGATTTTCGGCAAGGATTTCGCATATGCGCGCGACATCCGCAACTTTTCCCATATGGTGGGAAGCTATTTAAGAAGAAAAATCGAAGAATAAATGAGCGGAATGCTCCGGGCGGAAAGTGAAAAACTTTTATCCGGAGCATTTTTTTCAAATTTTTTACGCAAACAGGTTGACATTTCTCACAAAACCTTCTAGAATGTTCCATAGCGAACTGTTTAATATGAAACAGTCATCTATAGAACAGTTGCTTATAGAACAGTCCTTGTTCAAACAGTTTTATAACGAACAGATGGGGACGGCAGCAAAGGGGAAAGGAGGAAAAAAGCAGCGTGTGTTGTAAAAAAAGAAAAATCGGCCACGAACTGCGGACGCTGGACAATATGATGTCACGGAACCTGATGGCAGCCGCCAGAGAGCGGGGGGTCGATGAACTGACCGCCATGCACGGATGGATTTTAGGGTATCTGTGCCGGAACGAAGACAAAGATATTTTCCAGAAGGATATCGAGGCGGAGTTTAAGATCTGCCGGTCCACCGTGACGAATATTTTAAAGCTCATGGAGAAAAAGGGCTACATCCGACGGGAGTCCGTTCCCTATGACGCGCGTCTGAAGAAACTGGTGCTGACCGATACCGGAAGAGAGCTTCACGAGAAGACGAAAGATATGATCGATATTCTGGAAGAACAGACGGTTGCGGGAATTTCAAAAGAAGATCTTGAGACTTTCTATCGTGTCATCGACCAGCTCAAAAGCAATGTAAAAAATATGTTAGGAGAGACATCATGTTAAAAACACTTGGAGCACAGGTAAAAGAGTTTAAAAAAGCCTCCATTGCCACTCCGCTTTTCATGATTCTGGAAGTTATCATGGAGATGATCATTCCTCTTATGATGGCATCCATTATCGATGATGGTGTAGAAAAAGGCGATCTCCATCACATCTACGTGGTGGGAGCGTTCATGGTGGCAGCAGCAGCCATCGGTCTGTTTGCAGGTATCATGGGCGGAAAATATGGAGCAAAAGCGTCTGCCGGATTTGCAAGAAATCTGCGTCAGGCCATGTTTGAAAACATTCAGGAATATTCATTTTCGAATATCGACAAATTCAGCACCGCAGGTCTTGTCACCCGCCTGACGACAGACGTCACCAACCTGCAGAATGCCTATCAGATGATTCTTCGTATGTGCATGCGTGCACCGGCGAGTATGATCATTGCAATGATTATGTCGTTTTACATCAATGCACGCCTTGCGAGCATTTATCTGGTGGCCGTTATTCTTCTTGGAACGTGTCTGTTTCTGATCATGCGGTCTGCAACCAAATATTTCGAGCAGGCATTTCCAAAATATGATGAATTAAATGCGAGTGTGCAGGAAAACGTATCCGCAATCCGTGTGGTAAAAGCGTATGTGCGCGAAGATTATGAGACAGGAAAATTTCACAAAGCGTCCGAAAATATTTATAAAATTTTCTGTAAAGCAGAAGAAAATCTTTCCTTTAATGCACCGCTGATGCAGCTGACCGTGTACAGCTGTATTCTTCTGATCAGCTGGCTCGGCGCCAAAATGATTGTCGGAAGCAGTCTTTCGACCGGAGAACTGATGAGCCTTCTGACCTATTGCATGAACATTCTGATGAGCCTTATGATGCTTTCCATGGTATTCGTTATGATCACAATGAGCCTTGCAAGTGCGCGCCGTATTTCAGAAGTCCTGAATGAGAAGAGTGATCTCGATAATCCGGAGAATCCGGACTTTTCGATTCCGGATGGAAGCATTACCTTCGATCATGTCTATTTCAACTACAAAAAAGGAGCCGGCGAGCCGGTTCTTTCGGATATCAATCTTTCCATCCAATCGGGTGAGACAATCGGTATTATCGGTGGAACCGGAAGTGCGAAAACAAGTCTTGTCAACCTGATCAGCCGTCTGTATGATGTAACAGATGGCTCCATCAAAGTCGGCGGAAAGGATGTCCGTTCCTACGATATGGAAACTCTGCGAAATGAAGTAGCCGTTGTTCTGCAGAAAAATGTGCTGTTTTCCGGTACTATTCTCGACAACCTCCGATGGGGTGATAAAAATGCTTCGGAAGAAGAGTGCAAGCGTGTCTGCCGTCTTGCCTGCGCCGATGAATTTATCGACCGGATGCCGGATGGCTACAACACCTACATAGAGCAGGGCGGATCGAACGTATCCGGCGGTCAGAAACAGCGTCTCTGTATCGCAAGAGCACTGCTGAAAAAACCAAAGGTGCTGATTCTGGATGACAGTACAAGTGCTGTCGATACCGCAACCGACGCGAAAATCCGGAAGGCATTCCTGACCGAGATCCCTGAAACGACAAAGCTGATCATTGCACAGCGTATTTCCAGTGTGCAGGACGCAGACCGCATCATTGTCATGGAGAACGGAAAAGTAAATGGTTTTGGAAGCCATGAGGAATTACTGAAAACCAATGAAATTTACCGCGAAGTATATGAGTCTCAGACCGGTGGCGACGGAGACTTTGACGAAAAGAGAGGTGAGTAAGGAATGGCAGAGAGAGTACAGCAGGTAAAGGGGCCGGGAGCAAGACCTCCAAGAGGGGTGAAACCGCAGGTCAAGAATCCGATGAAGATCTTTACCAGAATTATGAAATATGTATTAAAGGATTATACGGTACACTGCATCGCTGTTGTCATTGCGATTTTTGTCAACGTCCTGGCAAATGTACAGGGAACGATGTTTATGAAAACGCTGATTGACGGCTATATCACGCCGATGCTGACCCAGCCGGATCCGGATTTTGGCCCGCTGCTCCACGCAATTTTGCGGGTGGCCGGATTTTACGGAATCGGTATTGTGGCTGCGTTCGTTCAGAACCGTACCATGATTTATGTATCCCAGGGAACCCTGCGGAATCTGAGAAATGATCTGTTCGGCAATATGGAAAAGCTGCCGATTAAATATTTTGATACCCATGCGCACGGCGACATCATGTCGATTTATACAAATGATATTGATACCCTGCGTCAGATGATCAGTCAGAGTATCCCGCAGATCATCAACAGTGCAATCACGATTGTCAGTGTCTTTGTCAGTATGCTGATTCTGAACATCCCGCTGACGATTACAACGCTGGTTATGGTATCTATCATGCTGGGAGTGACAAAAAAGGTGGCCGGATTTTCCGGAAATTTCTTTGTAAAACAGCAGAGGGATCTTGGTAAAGTCAACGGCTTTATCGAAGAGATGATGGATGGCCAGAAGGTTGTCAAGGTATTCTGTCATGAAGAGGAGAATATCGAAAAATTCAAAGAAATTAATAACAATCTGTATGAGAGTGCTTACAATGCCAATGCGTTTGCAAATGTTATCGGACCGATCAATGCACAGCTTGGAAATATGAGCTATGTTGTCTGTGCAATTGTCGGCGGTGCACTTGCCCTTGGCAGCGTCGGTGGCTTTACGCTCGGTGGTCTAGCAAGCTTTCTGACCTTCAACAAGAGTTTTAACATGCCGATCAACCAGGTCAGCCAGCAGCTGAACGCAATTGTTATGGCACTTGCAGGAGCGGAACGTATTTTCCGACTGATGGATGAAGAGCCGGAGCTGGACGAGGGGTATGTAACGCTTGTCAATGCGAAGGAAGAAAACGGAAAACTCACCGAGACGAAAGAGCGTACCGGAAAATGGGCATGGAAGCATACGCACCAGGCAGATGGATCTGTGGATTACCGCGAGCTGCAGGGCCGTGTGGTATTCGAACATGTTGATTTCGGCTACAACCCGGATAAAATTGTTTTGCACGATGTATCGCTGTTTGCAGAGCCGGGTCAGAAGATCGCGTTTGTCGGTTCTACCGGAGCCGGAAAGACAACCATTACCAATCTGATCAACCGCTTCTATGATATTCAGAAAGGTAAGATTCGTTACGATGAGATCAACATTGGAAAGATCAAAAAAGATGACCTGAGAAGATCGCTTGGCATTGTTTTGCAGGATACACATCTGTTTACGGGAACGGTAAGAGAAAATATTGCCTTCGGAAAGCTCGATGCGACGGAGGATGAGGTTGTAGCAGCAGCAAAACTGGCGAATGCGCACGGATTCATTATGCGTCTGCCGCAGGGCTATGACACAATGCTGACCGGAGACGGTGCGAATCTGTCCCAGGGTCAGCGGCAGCTTCTTGCGATCGCGCGTGCAGCCATTGCAGATCCGCCGGTACTGATTCTCGATGAGGCGACAAGCTCCATCGATACCCGTACCGAGCGCATTGTTCAGGATGGTATGGATAAGCTGATGAGCGGAAGAACAACCTTTGTTATCGCACATCGTCTGTCTACCGTACGAAACGCCGATTGTATCATGGTTCTTGAGCAGGGACAAATTATTGAACGCGGTACCCATGATCAGCTGATGGAACAGAAAGGAAAATATTACCAGCTGTATACCGGAAATCAGGTTTCCGCATAGCAGAAAAAACGGAAAAAGTAAGTCCCGCACGACAGAAAATAAAAATCTGTCTGTGCGGGATTTTTTTGCGAAGCAGCGGCTGGTTTTATGTGCGAGTAGCGAAGCGGATTGCGAATATCCGCTTCGAAATGATGATTGCGAGTGATACAGTAAGTTCCCACAGGTTTTTGGGTCTTGAAAAAGACAGCGGGATTTTATAAAATAGAAGAAGCGTTTGAATATATGCAAAGGAGAAAAACTATGGAATACCTGAATACAGCGCAGGAGCTGCTCGATTTTATCATGCGGTGCAAAAGCCCGTTTCATGTGGTAAAAGAAGCCGGCGATCTGCTGAACGAAAATGGATATACAAAACTGGAGGAGACAAAAGAATGGAGTCTCGTTCCGGGCGGAAAATATTATGTGACGAGAAATGAATCCTCGGTGATTGCGTTCCAGATCCCGGAGAGCGCATTTTCCAGCTACCAGATCATCGCAAGCCACAGCGACTGTCCGACGTTTAAAGTAAAGGGAGAGGATCCATTCGTGACGGATGGTCATTACACCCGCCTGAACGTGGAGGGCTACGGCGGAATGATCCGTTCCCCATGGTTTGACCGTCCGCTTTCCCTGGCGGGCCGCATGGTGGTACGTGACGGAAACAGCGTGAAATCCGTGCTGGTTGATGCCGGACGAGATCTGGTGACGATCCCGAATCTGCCGATTCATCTGAATCGTGACATCAACAACGGAATCAAATACAGTGTGCAGACCGACATGCTCCCGATTCTCGGTGATGAGACAGCGAAAGATCATTTTTACGAGCTGTTTCTGCCGGATACCGCAAAAGAGGATATTCTCTCCATGGAGCTTTATCTGTATAACCGAGTGGAAGGATCCATCTGGGGTGCCGGCAGGGAGTTTTTATCCAGTGGGCGTCTGGATGACCTGCAGAGCGCGTTTGGCTCCTTAAAGGGCTTTCTTGTTGCAAAGGCAACAGGCCAGGTCAATGTCTGCGCAATCTTTGACAATGAGGAGGTAGGAAGCCTCACAAAGCAGGGTGCGGATTCTTCGTTCCTGACAGAGACACTGCAGCATATCAATGCAGCCTGTGGAAAAGACACGATTGCATATCACAGAGATCTTGCGGGAAGCTTCCTTGTTTCTGCTGACAATGCACATGCCTTCCACCCGGCGCATGCGGAGAAATACGATCCGAAGAGCCGCGTCTACATGAACGGCGGCGTTGTCATCAAACAGAGTGCAAACCAGAAATACACGACCGATGCTGTTTCGGAAGCCGTAACAAAGATGATTTGCGAGAAGGCCGGCGTACCGTGCCAGGTATTCGCAAACCACGCTGACATTCCGGGCGGAAGCACGCTCGGCGCAATTCTGAACTCTCTTGTCTCGGTGACAAGTGTGGATATCGGAATGGCTCAGCTTGCGATGCATTCCCCGTATGAGACGGCAGGTGCCAAAGATACTGCTTATCTGGTGCAGTTCGCAAAGACCTTTTATGAGACGACACTGGTGCGGACAGAGCATGGATTTTCTCTGGAAGAAAAATAAAAGTTTAAGATAGAAAAAAGCGGCCGGCGGGACTTTTGAAAAGCCTCTGCCGGCCGCTTTTTGCGTACTTGCAAAGTGTGTTTTAAGGATCAGATTATTCTGTCCGGAGTGCCGTAACCGGATCGCTTTTTGCCGCTTTCTTCGACGGAATCAGACCGCCGATCAGGGTCAGAACGACGCTGAGTGCAATCAGAACAAGCGCCGGGACGAGCGGAAGAGAAGCACTGACCTTCGTCGTATCCGCCAGATGGTGGATCAGAAGGTTGCCCGGAATCATCAGAAGCAGCGAGAGCCCGATGCCGATCAGTCCTGCACAGAGTCCGATGATGAAAGTTTCGGCATTGAAGACCTGCGAAATATTGCGTTTCGAAGCACCGATCGCGCGCAGGATACCGATCTCTTTCTTACGTTCCAGAACACTGATATAGGTGATGACGCCGATCATAATCGAGGAAACCACAAGGGAAATGCCGACAAAAGCGATCAGCACGTAGCTGATGATGTTGACGATATCCGTGACGGAGGACATCAGAGTGCCGACCACATCGGTGTACGAGATTACCTGCTCGTTTTTGCCTTCTTTTTCCATCGTGTCATTGTAGCCGTCGAGGATGGAGACAACGTGTTCCTTGCTCTCAAAGTTTTTCGGGTAAATGCTGATCGAAGAGGGTTCGTCAAAATCAGCGTAGCCCAGTTTCTGCAGATTGCCCTCATAGGTGGAAGAGCCGGAAGAACTAAGAGAAGCGAAGAGCTCCTTCATATCATCCTCAGTCATATTCATCTGGAAGGCACTTGCAAAGGCATCGGTGTCAATCTTCATGGCATCGCCCATCGAATCCTGCAGAGAATTACCGACCTGCGTCATGGCGCGCTCCATCTCGGACTGAATTGCAGAGGCCATCTGCGTCATCATCTGTTCCATCGCGGAAGTGATCTGTGTCTGCAGAACCGAGGCGACAGAAGCGGAGTAGCTTCCCATAACGCCTGCCATGTAGTTTGTGAGCGCAGAAGAAACCTGGGACTGCAGTCCGTTGAGATCGACGATTTTTGTGATACCGCTGTTCAGCCGCTGCTGGCCGTCCGCCGTGTTCAGATAGGCGATAAAGTGCTGGCCCATCTCCGTCGGATCCGGCAGGCCGTTCTTCTTCACGTAAGCGAGATAACCGTTGGAAAGCTCCGTCGCAAGCGCAGTGAGCTGGTCGGATGTAATTTCGATATTGCCGTTGTTCTGCATCACCTCGGAAATCCAGTCGTTGATGATCTGAACAGCTTCTTCGGTCTGCAGATACTCCGCAAGATAAGCATCAAACTGTTCCGGATCGGTGTAGCCCATCTTGATCAGGTATGCCTGATACCCTTTGAAGATCCGCTGAATGAGTTCCTGGATCTGTTCCTGTGTAATGGAAACACCGCCGCCTGCAATGATGGTCTGGATGTGGCGCCGCAGGATTTCCTGTGCTTCCGTGGAATTGATGTAGGAGACGAAATCCTCCTGTAAATGGGAATAATCCGCCTCCGGGTGCTCCGAGGCGTAGCCCTGATAGCCCTCCATGAGGCTGGAAACCAGTTCCTGCATGCCGTCTTCGCTGACATTGAGAGTAAGTCCGGATAAAATCTGGCCAAGATCAAGCTGCGGCAGTCCGTCGAAATTAAGAGAGATCTGACTGAGGTCAATCGCACCCGCGAGATCCATGCTGCTTCCGGCGTCCGCAAAGGCGCTGGAAAAATCAAGGTTCATGGAATCACCGGAAAAAGCACCGGAGAGTGCGGAATCGTCGAACTGGAAAGCGTTCTGCAGCTTGTCCTCATCGACAGTGATAAAGGAATCCATATCAAGACCGCTGTTCTGATCCACGGTGCCGAATTCCTGATTCGTAAAGACATCGATGGAGGAGTCCGCCATCTGCTGTTTCACAATCTCGGATTTCTTTGCTTCCTCCACAACGTGGCGGGTCAGCGATGCCGGGTAATTGATGCCGGCGGTCAGGGCAGAGGCGGCAGAGTCAGGGGACGGCTGGACAATACCGGTGATTGTGAGCTTTTCGCCGTTGGCAACGAGCTTTTTCATATAGTCTTCGTTGTCGCTTTTATCTTTCCAGACCTGATACTGACTGTCGTATTCGTAGCAGTCGGCGCTGTTCACAAGACGGAACGTGGTGCCGAGGATATCATCGTAGGAATACGTGCCGATGGAGGAAGGGGTCTCGACGGTTTCTTCATTTAAAAACTGGCGGACCATCTCATCCAGCTCGAGTGCATCGCGGAGCCCCAGGGTGTAGAGCAGAAAATCACTCATTCCGCCGTCGGAAGTGAGGACAAGCACACATTCGTTATAGTTTTCCGGCCAGTGTCCGGCTTTTAAGTCGTACTGGTTCTCGTACAGGGAAGCGGTGTCCGGCATCTCGTAAAAGACGTTGGTGCTCATCATGGATGACATGATGCTGTTGGAGTTTGCGCCAAGGCCGAGCGAGTGGAATGACTGGTCCGGGTGCACCTGGCGGATGGAATCGCCGTCTTCGCGGTAGATCTGCGGCGTGACGGAGTAGGAATATTCGATGGCATTTGTGTAGTCGGAAATGCCGTCCGCACCGCCGTCAAGGTACTTTTTCAGGGAAGCGAGATCGTTGGAGTTCATGGTGGAGAACATGTTGGTCACGACTTCCTGGACTTTGATTTCATTCTTTTTGCCGGAATCTTTTGAGTCTTTGCCGGCATTCTGTGAGCCGACCATCATCGAAGTGAGGTCAAAGCCGGTGCTCTGGATCTGAAGCGGATATTCGGAGAGAGTTTCCTCTTCCATATTCTGAATATACTCGTTGACACCAGAGGAGAGTGCCAGAATCAGTGCAATGCCGATGATGCCGATTGAGCCGGCAAACGAGGTGAGCAAGGTCCGCGCTTTCTTGGTGCGCAGGTTATTAAAACTTAAGGAGAGCGCCGTCAGAAAGGACATCGACGATTTGCCCATGTTTTTGTGTTTGGGAGGAAGCAGGGTTTCGGAATCCGGCTCAAACGGGTTCGTGTCGGAGCAGATCACACCGTCGCGCAGGGTGACGATCCGGTTGGCGTAAAGCTCGGCGAGCTCCGGATTGTGTGTGACCATGACGACAAGGCGTTCTTTGGCAACTTCCTGCAGCAGGTCCATGACCTGAATACTGGTGTCGGAATCGAGCGCGCCGGTCGGCTCATCGGCAAGCAGAATTTCCGGGTCATTGACAAGAGCGCGGGCGATGGCGACACGCTGCATCTGACCGCCGGACATCTGGCTCGGCCGCTTGTGGAGCTGTTTTCCAAGACCGACCTTTTCAAGTGCCGCGATTGCTTTTTTGCGCCGCACCTCTTTGGAAACACCGGAAATGGTAAGCGCCAGCTCTACGTTTGCAAGGACGGTCTGGTGCGGGATCAGGTTGTAGCTCTGGAAGACAAAGCCGATCGTGTGGTTCCGGTAGGAATCCCAGTCGCGGTCCTTATACTTTTTCGTGGAAATGCCGTTGATGATCAGATCGCCGCTGTCGTAGCGGTCGAGGCCGCCGATGATATTCAGAAGCGTCGTCTTTCCGGAACCGCTCGGCCCTAAAATAGCGACAAACTCGTTGTCGCGCAAATTTAAGGACACATCGTCGAGCGCTTTCTGTACCAGCGTCCCGGTCCGGTATTCTTTTTTGATATGCTGAATCTGTAGCATGAAAGGGTAACTCCTTCTGTGATTAATATGTGAACAGTTGTCCTTTATTCTACAACGAAATACGGGAAAAGTCCCGGGCTTTAGAAAAATTTAAGAAAAGTTTATCGACAGAAAAAAAGTTCCGCCTCTGTTTCGGAAAAACAAAAAACGGAACTTTCTTTATCTGTGATACTTATGATGCCGGAAAAGTCAGACTTCCATCAGAAGACCTTTCATATAAGCCTTTAAGATTTTCTTTTTTTCCAGCGAAAGATTATTGTAAAGCGTAATGATTTCCTGCTGTCCTTCGGTAAGCTGCAGGGCATCCGGCTCGTCGAGAAAGAAATCGGCAAGTGTGATGCCGAAAGCGTCGCAGAGCTTCTGCAGGGTAGGGATGGTTGGAATATTGGTGCGGTTTACCATATTATTTAAGGTAGAATAGGGAATGTCCGCCTCTTTTGCAAGACGGTAATAAGTCCAGGAGCGCTCGCGGCATAAATCCTGAATGTGCTGTATCACATCTTTATCTCTCATAAAAAGATACCTCGTATTCCTATGTAATGTAGCGGCATGAAAATTGCTACTCACATATATTATACGTCTGTAAAAGAATAGAAACAGATCTTAAAGAGAGATGCAGAAAAGCTGTACAAATAAGAAATAATGGGAATTTGAGAGAAAAAGAGAGAAAAACCCGGCAGGAAAATAAGGTTTCCCGCCGGGTTCTGCAATCGTTTCAAAGTCTGTGATTCTTACTCTTCGGTGGAATTTTCTTCCATCTCGTTGAACTGCTCGGTATCCATCAGCTCGTCGAATGCGTCTGCTGCAATTTCGTACTCTTCATCGGAATCGATGTTGTCGAGGTTCGGCTGGCCGTTTTCTTCGTAGTAACGATACAGATAAACTTCGCCGTCTTCGTTCTCGCCGTTTTCATCGAGCGGCAGAAGAGCGATGTACTCTTTCTGGTTCGGAGCCGGGAAAATGGTCAGTACGGCACATTTTACTTCGGTATCGTCGTCCAGTGTCAGGGTAACAGTCGGCTGATCCAGATCCTGGCAGTCGCTGCCGCAGTCTGCGCAGTCTCCGCTGCAGGATGCGCTGTTGAATAATTCTTCACTCATTTGTATTACCTTCCTTTTTCGTGTTCAAGTCTTATCAGGTTCTTGACTGACATTCTAACAGATAATAAAAAAAAACACAATGGCTGTGCCGGGAAAGCAGAAAAAATGCGGCTGATACAGGAAAATACGGAAAAGATACAATAAATAAGAACGAAAAAATGAAAAATTAGTCGTATTTTCTATTGACTGTTTTCGGGTACAGTTTTATACTATCACTATTGAATCTAAATATACAGGCAGCTGAACAAACTTATCCTCAACTGCCGGGGAGGCAAAAAATGGATATCAGATTTGAAAAAAGAGAACATTTACAGGAAAAACCGGATCAGAAAAATCTTGGATTCGGAAAACACTTTACAGACTATATGTTTGTCATGGACTGGGACAAAGAGCAGGGATGGCATGATGCAGCAATCGTACCGTACGGCGGAATCCCGATGGATCCTGCAACCATGGTACTTCACTATGCACAGGAAACGTTCGAGGGACTGAAAGCCTACAGAACAGCAGAAGGAAAGATCCAGCTGTTCCGTCCGGAAATGAACGCACGCCGTATGATTAAATCCAACGAGAGACTCTGCATGCCGGGCGTACCGGAGGAGATGTTTGTAGAGGCTGTCAAAGCACTGGTTAAAGCACAGGAAGACTGGGTACCGTCTGAGCCAGGTACATCTCTTTACATCCGTCCGTTCATGTTCGCTACTGAGGCAAGCCTTGGCGTACATATGGCAAAATCCTACAAATTCGTTATCATCACCACTCCGGTTGGAGCATACTATGCAGAGGGCATCAACCCGGTTAAGATCCTGGTTGAGGATGAATATGTTCGTGCAGTCAAAGGTGGCACAGGATTTACAAAATGCGGCGGTAACTATGCAAGTTCCATCGCAGGCCAGGTAAAAGCAGAGAAGATGGGATGCACCCAGGTTCTGTGGCTGGACGGCGTACATCGTAAATATGTAGAGGAAGTTGGAACCATGAACATCATGTTCAAGATTGCCGGCGAAATCTACACCGCACCGCTGGAAGGAACCGTACTTCCGGGCGTAACCCGTGATTCCCTGATCCATATCTTAAGAGACTGGGGATATAAAGTAAACGAAACACATCTGTCGGTTGACGATCTGATGAAAGCAGGTCATGACGGCACACTGGAAGAAGCATTTGGTACTGGTACAGCAGCAGTTGTATCTCCGGTTGGTGAATTTGTATACAAGGACGATTCTGTTGTTGTAAATGACTTCAAGATCGGTGAGCTGACCCAGAAACTGTACGATACCCTGACCGGTATCCAGTGGGGTAAACTGGAAGATAAATATGGCTGGACTACTCCGGTAGAATAAACCATATAAAACAGAAAAATGCAGATAAGGGGGTCCTTCCCGCACAGCGGTGCGGGGAGGATTCTTTCGCTTCAGAAAAAGATTCAGAAATCGTTTGAAAGGAAACAAAGCAGAATGGATCAGAATCGAATGCCTCTTGTGGAGGCGTTACAACAGTTCCGGGAGGAAGCACCGGCCTATTTCCGTATTCCGGGACACCGGTTTGAGCGCGGGCTGGATGAGACGTTAAACGGAGCGTCGCTTGCGGCGTATGACCTCTCGGAGGCAGAAGGGCTTGACGATCTGCATCACGCGGAGGGCGTGATTGCAGAGGCGCAGAAACTGGCGGCGGAAACGTGGAAGGCAAAAAAAACTTTTTTTCTTGTCAACGGCACAACATGCGGCAACGAGGCGATGGTGCTTTCGTCTGTGAAAGAGGGCGAAAAAATCATTGTTCCGCGAAACGTGCACAAATCGGTGCTGATGGGCCTGATTTTAAGCGGAGCCACACCGGTTTATGTGATGCCGGAGTACAGCACGAAATGGCAGATGTGGGGCGGCGTAACGCCGGAGACGATCGAAAAAGCCTTCGCGGAAACGCCGGATGCGAAAGCCGTACTTCTGGTCAGCCCGACGTACTACGGTCTTTGCAGTGATCTGCAGGCGATCGCAGAAATCTGTCACTGCCACAACGCAGCGCTTCTTGTCGATGAAGCACATGGATCGCACCTCTATTTTTCCGAACAGCTTCCTCTCGGCGCACTGGAAAGTGGTGCGGATGCCTGCGCGCAGAGTATCCACAAAACGGCGGGTTCCTTTACACAGAGCTCCTTCTTATCACTCGGTTCTGGCCGTCTCGATGAGGCAAGAGTGGCCGCCAATCTGCAGATGGTACAGAGTACATCGCCGTCCTACCTTCTGATGGCATCCCTCGATGCGGCGCGGCGCGGGATGGCGCTGCACGGAAAAGAGCGAATGGAACGCGCGCTGGAACTCGGCCAGAGGGCGCGGCAGGAGCTTGCAAAGATCAAAGGAATCGAAGCTCTTGGGACTGAGATGGAAGGAACGTGCGGCGTATGGAAGATCGACCCGACGCGTCTTGTATTCTCGGCAAGAGAACTTGGTATTTCCGGCTACGATCTGCAGGTGCGTCTGTACGAGGAATACCGCGTCAGTACAGAGCTTGCCGACGAGGAGAACGTGGTCTGCGTTATTACCTGGGCAAACAGCGAGGAAGATATCACACGGCTGATCGATGCGCTGGCAGGAATTTCGGCAGCAGAGAGCGGGAAAACGACGGGGCGGACGAAGTTTACAGAAAAGCAGTGGCTGTTCCGCAGCCTGCCGGAGATGGTAAAGACACCGCGCGAGGCATATTTTGCGGAGAAGGAAGCCGTTCCGTTTGCAGAAGCGGAAGGACGAATTGCAGCCGAGATGGCAGCCCCATATCCGCCGGGAATCCCGCTCATCTGCCCGGGCGAGCGGTACAGCAGAGAAATGTTGGAACTGATGCGCCAGTATAAAGCAGACGGCTGCGAATTTCACGGACCGTCGGATGCGTCGCTGGAAGTGCTGTATGTTCTGAAAGAGGAATAAAAGAAAACGGAAGTCGGTTCCAAGCGTTTTGCAACAGAAACCGCAGAGAACAGACTGTCAGGAAAAGGAGATGAATTGCGTATGAAAAAAATGATATCCTGGAACGTAAATGGACTGAGAGCCTGCATGAAAAAAGGTTTTCAGGAATACTTTGAGGCGGCAGATGCCGATATTTTCTGCCTGCAGGAGACAAAGCTGCAGGAAGGACAGATCGACCTTGAGCTGCCCGGCTATCATCAGTATTGGAATTATGCGGAAAAGAAAGGATATTCCGGCACGGCCCTGTTTACCAAAGAGGAGCCGATTTCTGTTCGCTATGGTATCGGAATCGAAGAACATGATATGGAAGGCCGTGTGATTACGGCAGAGTTTCCGGAATACTTTGTTGTAACCGTCTACACACCGAATTCGCAGGATGAATTAAAACGCCTTGCCTACCGGATGGAGTGGGAGGATGCGTTTCTTTCTTACTTAAAAGGACTGGAGCAGGAAAAACCGGTGATTTTCTGCGGAGATCTGAACGTCGCAGCGACCGAGATGGATATCAAAAATGCAAAGGCAAATGAGAAAAACGCCGGCTTTACGAAAGAGGAGCGTGAAAAATTTGCTGTGATCAAAGAAAAAGGCTTTGTTGATTCCTTCCGTATGCTGTATCCGGACACCGTGACGTATTCCTGGTGGTCATACCGCTTCCAGGCACGCCAGCGGAATGCAGGATGGCGGCTTGATTACTTTATGGTATCAGAGTCCTTAAAAGATGCAGTTGCAGATGCCAAAATCCATACCGAAATTCTCGGTTCCGACCATTGCCCGGTGGAACTGGATTTAGAGGTATAACAATTGGTAACATTGGTCAATTGACAATTTTATTCAAATGATTTACATTAATAGTATGACAATTGCAACAAATTATAAAAAATAAGGGCGGGAATTATGATACAGACAAAAAACAGAGGAAAATATCGAATTTTACCGGGAAATCCGGAGAAAATGGGCGCATCGGCGACGAAAGACGGATACAATTTTGCCGTAGAAGTATCAGATGGAAAAAAAGCAGAGCTTCTGCTGTACCGGAAAGGTCACCAGAAACCGTTTCTTACCGTGCCGCTTCCGGAAGAGGAGCGCACTGGCGTGATCAGTTCCGTGGAAATCACAGGCCTGACGGTAGGAAAGTTTTCGTATGCCTACCGGATGGACGAAGCTTTCTGCTTGGATCCGTATGCGGGAGCAGTAGAAGGAAGAGAAACCTTCGGTGCACCGATGGAAAAAGAAGAGGGCGCCTGCTGCTGCCTTCTCCCGGAGTACCCGGTAATGCGCACCACCTCACTGCACCGGCCGTATGAGGAGACGATTCTGTATAAGCTCCATGTGCGCGGCTTCACCAAAGACGGAAGCTCCCGTGTAAAGAACAAGGGAACGTTCCGCGGCGTGATCGAAAAAATTCCATACTTAAAAGAACTCGGTATCAATGCAGTAGAACTGATGCCGTCCTACGAGTTTTTTGAGTGGACCTCCCTTACGGAGCCGGCCTATGTATATCCGGCGCCGGCGGAAGAGAAGCGCGTGAATTATTGGGGATACGGCACAAAGGCCCTGTATTTTGCTCCGAAAGCTTCGTATGCTGCATCCGCAGATGCCGTCGCAGAGTTCGCAGAGATGGTCGATGCCCTGCATGAGAATGGTATCGAATGCCTGATGGAATTCTGTTTTGCCCCGGGAACGCCTTCTGGTTTTGTCCTGCAGGTTCTGCACCACTGGCAGCTCCGCTATCAGATCGACGGTTTCCATCTGGTCGGCGATGCATCGCTGGCAGAAGAAGCGTCCAAAGATGCACTCCTTCGGAAGACGAAACTGATTTTCCTCGGTTTTGACGGCGCACGGATCTATCAGGGAAAACGCCCTTGGTTCCGGAATTTAGGGGAACACAATCAGGGCTACCAGTACCATATCCGCCGCTTCTTAAAAGGCGATGAGGGCAGCCTTTCCGACTTCACCTATTATCTGAGAAGAAGCCCGGAGACACACGGTGTGATCAATTATCTTGCGGATCACGACGGTTTTACCCTGTATGACAGCGTTTCCTACGAACAGAAACACAATCTGGACAACGGCGAAGACAATATGGATGGTTCCAACGAAAACCTGACCTGGAACTGCGGCGCAGAAGGCGTGACCCGGAAACCGGCTGTGCGCGCGCTGCGTCTCCGCCAGCTGAAAAATGCCGTTCTCATGCTGATGACAAGCCAGGGAACACCGCTGATTTACGGCGGCGATGAATTCGGCAACAGCCAGAAGGGCAACAACAACGCCTGGTGCCAGGACAACAAAACCGGCTGGATCGACTGGAAAGCAGCCGCCCGGAATCCGGAGTTTGCCGCCTTTGTAAAAGCAGCAATCGCCTTCCGGAAGGCGCATCCGGCGCTGCACGGCGAACGCGAGCCGCGCCTCATCGACTACAAATCCTACGGCTGCCCGGATATGTCCTTCCACAGCCAGAGAGCCTGGTTCTCCCAGATGGAAAACACATGCCGTTTTATCGGCGTCATGTACTGCGGAAGCTATTTCCAGGATAAAGACGGCAACAAGGACGACGACCTCTATATTGCCTACAACATGCACTGGAATCCGCATGAGCTGGCACTGCCGTCCCTCCCGGAGCAGAAGGTCTGGTATCTGACGGCCGACACCAACACACCGGAAGTCTTCCTGACAGAAGAAAATCAGAAAAAAGTCAGCGCAAAAACGGTCATCGTGCCGCCGCGCAGTATCATAATTTTAACAGGAAAGCAGGAGAAGAGGCAGAATGATGAAAGCATGGCAGCACTTTAAAACCATTACCACACACAAAATGTGGGTCATGCGGTACTGCTTCAAAATAGGACTGTACTGGCAGGGACTGACCCACGACCTCTCGAAATATTCGCCGACGGAATTTCTGGTCGGCATGAAATACTATCAGGGCGACCGGAGTCCCAATAACGCCGAGCGCGAAGACACCGGCATGTCAAAATCCTGGATGCACCATAAAGGGCGCAACAAACATCATTTTGAATACTGGATTGATTACGGTATCAATTGTGACACTATCATCAAAGGCGTCCCAATGCCGCGCCGCTACGTCGCCGAGATGATTATGGACCGCATCAGCGCGTCCCGCGTCTACCTCGGAGACGCTTATACCGATCAGGCGTCGTACCAGTATCTCAAAAAAGGAATCGGCCACCTCTGGTTCGTCCATCCCGAGACACTTTCGCAGCTCGAATTTCTGCTGCGCATGCTCTCGGAACGCGGCGAAGACGATACCCTCTATTACATCCGCTACCACTTCCTAAAAGGTGACCCCGTCCCGCGAATGCACTGTCCTCAAGAATGCACCGCCTACGAAGAGGCCATCCGCAAGAAAGTGTCCCCGTCCACTCATTAAGGTATTGGAC